>NZ_JBQUZW010000005.1:0-277733 GCF_056313665.1 Lysobacter sp. DMC104
TTCTTCATGAGTTCTCCTTGGTCTGTCGAGGGTAGAGAACTCACCTCCCGGGCGGCTACATGATTCGTCTCAGGTCAGTGTTGCCATTGAAATCGTAGGCGCGGGTATTGGTGCCGACCTGGCTCAGGCGATGGCTCGTGCCCGGATAGGTGTAGGTCGTCGTACTCGGCACCGTGGTGCTGGTCCGGTTGCCGGTCTTGTCGTAGGTGTAACCCTGCAATACGGACAGCGTGCTGCCATCCTGCGTCTGCGTGAGGCGATCGAGACCATCGTAGCCGTAGATGCGCTGCGGCGGCTCGGACTGATTGCCGTCACGCAGTTTCTTCAAGTTGCCGACCTCGTCAAACTCATAGCCGACGCTAAGGCCACCGGTCGTCGTGTCCTGCACGATGCCCGGCTGGTAGTTCTGGTTGAGCGTGCGGCTGAGCAGGCGCCCGCTGCTGCTGCCATAACGCCAGGACGACGCCGGGCCGAACGCGTAATAGCCCACGTTCGTCACCAGCGCCTGCCGCGTACCCGTGGACGTCTTGGCGCCGATCTCGGACACCCGGCCCTGAGTGTCGTAGGTGTAATCGACGACGGCACCGTCCGGGTAGATGGTACTGGTCAACTGGCCGGCTGCATTCCACGTGTAACGCAGCGTGAGCGTCCGCAGACCAGTCGCCTGCACCTTGCGCACGACGTGGCCGAAGCGGTCATAGCAGTACACCGTGCTACCGCTGCCGTCCACCATCTTCGCCAAGCGACCGGTGGTGAAGGTCTCGCCGGTCAAGCAGTCAGCCTGTGCGGTGTCCCAGGTGTAGGTGACGTTGAGCGTGGAAGCCGTCGGATAACTGATCCCGGTCAGCCTGTTCAGCGCGTCGTACGTGTAGTTCGCGACCTTGCTGCGCGCATCGGTCCGGCTGGCGAGGTTGCCGGCACTGTCATAGGTGTAACTCGCACTGCCCGTATCCGGACTGACCAACGTCTTGAGATCGCCGAAAGCATTGTACGTGTAGGTCGTATCCAGCAGTTTCGGATCCTTCACCTGCACGACATTGTCCAAGGCATCGTACGTGTACTTGGTTTCCGCCGCGATGCCGCCCATGTCACGCAAGATGCGACTCAAGCGATTGAGTGGATCGTAGTTTTCGTCGGTGACGCGAGTCAGCGCATCCGTCGTCTGGTCGGGATTGCCGTTGTCGTCATAAGTGAATCCCGTGCTGTGGTTGTAGGCATCCTTGACTGCCTGCAATTGGCCCAGCGTGTTGAAGGTACGCGACAAGCTACGCGTCAAGGCCCCACGCCCGGACCGTAGGTGTCTTCCTGGATCCGGTTTCCTGCGACATCGAGGGTATAGACGATGCTGTTGCCGGCATTGTCGCTGATGCCCGTGAGCCGCTGCGCGGCATCATAGGTGTAGTCCGTGTAGCCGCCATCCGGCTGCACGACACGGGACACCAGATCCGACGACGAGTATTCGATGCGGGTGATCAGATCATCGGCTTCGACAACGTCGTCCGCACCGCGCACCTTGCGGGCCGTCAAACGCCCACGTGCGTTGTACTCAAGATCGGTCACGACGCCATTGGCATCCTGGATCCGGGCCGGGCGACCAGCACTATCGTAGGCAAGGAACTCAGTGACCTACCCCACCGCGTTTATCACCTTCCACAAGTCACCCTTCCGTGACGGGCACCTGATGGCGCCCAGAGTGCAAGAGGGCGCGTCGTCTTGGTAATAAGTGAAAGTGGTGACGTCGCTGACATCGGTACGCGAAGCATCGATCGACTACAGTAGTCCGACCTGCGGGCAGATACCTGCCGTGACATCCGCAGACTCGCAGTAAGTGTATGCCCTGATCCTCGTCTCGCCACTCGGCACATCCTTTACCTGCACGGAAATCAGCTGAAAACGAGCATTTCGATTGATGCGAACTTCGCGCTTGTCCCGCTTGACGAAAAGCACCCTGTCCGTCGCGAGAGACGTACGGATTTCGGTGTCCCGTTGCTCAGGCAGACCGACTGCCTCGCGGATGGTGTGGATCGACACCTGTTCTCCGCTGGCACTGTCCAGCGTCTCTGAATACGTGTGCTTGGTCGAGACGCCATTGCGATCGACATAAGTATCCAGCCGGCGCCTGAAGTCGACTGCCGTGGCGTAGTGCGTGCTGCTTTCCGTCTTGCCGCCGAAGGCGGTCGAGCTCAGCTGACGATAGGCGACGCCAGCACCATCCGATGTGATGCCATAGGTGGTTTGCAGCGCGGCGCCTTGACCAGCCTGTTCGGTAACGACGGCGCCACCCGTGGCCGGATACGTGAAATTGCGCGTCAAGACATTTCCCGCGAGTGCACTTGACGCAACGCGGCCGCGCGAATCGTAGCCATAGGTGCTGTAACGCGTGCCCGCGACGCTTACACCCGTGAGATGCCTGGGAAAGCGTGCATCCTCGTAATGGTACTGGCGCGTGTTGCCATCGGCGAAAGTCACGATATCGAGCATGCCCCCGCTGGTGTACGCATAACTGACGAGCGTCTGGCCATCGATGAGGATACTGGAGATATGCGGATCCAGTGACACGTTGGGGTCGACGTAGCGGAATTCGAGCTTGCGCCCGCTGGAATGCGTGATGGACAGGAGGCGGTACGCATTGTCGTAGACATACACCAACGACGTGCCGTCTTCAAAACGTTTCTCCGTGAGTCGTCCTTTGGTATCGAACACGGAAATGCTGTCCTGCGCAGACAACGTCCACGGGCCGCTGCCGGTCAGACGCTGCCCACTGCCATCGTTCGCCTCCCAGTAGCCCGTGAATGCCTTCAGGCCGATCTCGCCACCGTCGCCACGCACGAACCCTTTGGGAACACCGGCGTTGATCGAGAGTCGCTCGGCCAGGCTGTGGCTCCAGCCGCGTCCGAATGCACCGAAGCCCGTGGCAGTTCCTGACTGGTAAAGCCGAGAGAATTGCAGCCAGCCAAGATTGAAATCCGCAGGCTCGGGCTGATACTTCTCGCCATTCGCGACATCCACCGGATTCTTGACTTTCGTGCAACCGGACGTGCATGCCACCGGCTTGGATGCGATCGTCTGTGTTGCGCCTCCACCGCACACCGCTTCGGCCGAATTCCAGGACAAACTCGCCGGACATGTCGCTTGTCTGTTCCGGAACATCGTCGTCCCACTCGGGGAATAGGAGCACCCGCTATATGTTGCGGAGTACAACCTGTTTTCCTGAGTGGAAGGACCGTTGGTCAAACCTGATTGCCGCACCCACTCGCCATTGGCCACAACCGTGACTGAGGAACAACCACGCTGGTTACTCAGCGCCTGATAGTAGACCTTGAGTGCATCATAGGCCTCCTGCTCCGTCGTATAGACGGTTGCGCCTCCTTGGTTCGTATACTCCCAGAGTGTTTCCGAAGTCGGAGCCGCTCCTCGCCAATAGTGATAGAGGGTCTGCCCTTCGCGTACCTCAATCCATTTGAGGTATCGATATGCTGGGTAGTTGGTAAGCAGCTCCGCTTCAGCGTCTGCCTGTGTGCCGTAGGCCATGGACGCATATGTCCAGCTTCTGGCGCTTTCTTGGGCAGATGCGATTCTTGGCAGCATGAGCACCATGAAAAACGACAGTCCCCACGCAACGCTCAAGCACCATGCGTTGCGATCAGTAAGACCAGAACGGACCGCGCTCCATTCCTTGATATTCGGCACGAGGAACTCCAAGCCAATGCCTGGGAACACTCCCGCAAGAAAGTACGGCACCGCATCACGGGATGAGACAAAAAATCATCCATGAGCCCACGCAACCTATCTCACCCAGTCCGGATCGTCAACGGACAGCAATGCCTAGCAAACCCTCTCACCTTCCGCCGCGCACCCGGATCAGTTCCAGGAACTCGCTGCGGGTGCGCGCGTCGTCGCGGAAGGTGCCGAGCATCTTCGAGGTGACCATGCTGACGCCGCGCTTGTGGATGCCGCGGGTGGTCATGCATTCGTGGGCGGCTTCGATGACGACGCCGACACCGCGCGGTTGCAGGGTCATCTGGATGCAGCGCGCGATCTGCGCGGTCATCTTTTCCTGCACCTGGAAGCGGCGGGCGTAGGCTTCGACCACGCGGGCGAGTTTGCTGATGCCGACGACGCGACCGCTCGGCAGGTAGCCGACATGCGCACGGCCGACGATCGGCGCCATGTGGTGTTCGCAGTGGCTCTCGAATTCGATGTCGCGCAGCACGACCATCTCGTCGTAACCCTCGACTTCCTCGAACGTGCGCTTGAGGTATTCCTCGGGGTCCATGGCGTAGCCGCTGAACCAGTCGGAATACGCCTTCGCCACGCGCTTGGGCGTGTCGAGCAGGCCTTCGCGGGTCGGGTCGTCGCCGGCCCAGCGCAGCAGCGTGCGCACGGCCTCCTCGGCCTGCACGCGGCTCACGCCATGACGTTCGTCCGCAGCGGTCGCGGCGGTGTCCTGCGGCTGTCCGTCGTGGGATTCGTCGTGGGAATCATGCGCGCACATGGCAAGGGTCTCCGGCGGGGGACGGGCATGGTAGCGCGATCCCGCGACGGCCGCGCAGTGCCGGACCGTGCACGATCGCAACGCCTCATTCCACGGGGCGCGTGCTTGCCTGCAAACGTGCGGCGAGCCCGGAATCGCGCCAGGTGCGGCGGCCGATGCTGCGCCGCAGGATGTCCGGCGACGCCCACAGCACCACGCGCTCGCGGGCGCGCGTCAGGGCCGTGTAAAGCAGTTCGCGCGAGAGCACGCGGGCATCGACATCGGGCAGGATCAGCGCGATGCGCGCGAACTCCGACCCCTGCGCCTTGTGCACGGTGGTCGCCCACGCGGACGCATGGGCGGGCAGCTGCGCGGGACGCCACGCGCGCAGGCCGTTCGCGGTGTCGAACCACACCGCGATCTCGCCCTGCGCATCGCGCCAGGCCACGCCGAGGTCGCCGTTGAACAGGCCATGGCGTTCGCTGTTGGCCGACATCGCAAGCAGGCGTCCGTGGAAGTACGGCGTGCGCCCGCCGAGTTCGGTCGCGCACCACGCGTTCCAGTATTCGGCGCCGAACGGGCCGCGACGCAGCGCGGTCAGCAGGCGCAGCGTGGTCGCGCGCTGCAGCGCCTGCGCCGGATCGTCGGCATCGCGCACGGCCATGAAGGCGGGCAGCGCCTCGCGACGCAGCGTGTCGGCGAGTGCGAGCGTGTCGCCCTGGTGCCAATCGAGCGAGGCTTCCTCGCTGTCGAGCACCGCGAGCGCAGTGTCGGCATCGCCGCGCTGCACCGCGTCGGCGAGTGCACGCAGCCCTGCCGCGCCCGCCTGACGCCAGCCGCGCACGAGCTGCACGCGTGCACCGGCCAGCGGCGCAACCGCAGATGTCGTCGGCACGTCCGTGCCGAGCAACGCGGATGCGAACGCCGCATCACGCGGCGGGAATGCGAGGCCACCGCCTGCGGCGACGCACAAACCGCCGAGTACGTCGCCGGCCTCGACCGCGGGCAACTGGTCGGGATCGCCGAGCAGCACGAGCGTCGCATCTTCGGGCACGGCATCGACCAGCTTCGCCATCAGCGGCAAATCGATCATCGACGCTTCGTCGACGACGACGAGATCGGCCGGCAGCGGATGGCGCGCATCGTGGCGGAAACCGACGCGGCCGGGTCGCGCACCCAGCAGGCGATGCAGCGTGAGCGCGCGTCGCGGCACGGCGTCGGCGAGCGCGGCGTCGAGACGGCCGGCGTCGACATCCGCGCGCAGCACCGCATCGATGGCCTCGCCCAGCCGCGCGGCGGCGCGGCCCGTGGGCGCAGCGAGTGCGATGCGCGGTGCGGGCGCGCCACGCAGGCGCGCGTCCGCGAGCCGCAGCGCAAGCAGGCGCGCGACCGTCGTCGTCTTGCCCGTACCGGGACCACCGGTGATCAGCAGCAGGCGGCGGCGCAGGGCGATGGCGGCGGCGAGTGCCTGGCGATCCGGCACGTCGTCATCGACGGCCCCCGGGAACAGCGCGCGCAGCGTGGCCACGAGCGCTGGCGGCGCCGCGTCGTCGCTCGTCGCGTTCGCACGCTGCGCCAGACGGTCCGCCAGTTGCTGCTCGTAGCGGGCATACCGACGCAGCGCGACGCGGCCATGCGTGAACGACAGCAAGGTGCCGCGCTCGTCGTCGGCCTCTCCGTCGTGGTCGACGGCGACCTGTGGCGAGGCATGCAGCGCCTCGGCCCACGCGGCGGTGTCCGGCAACGTCGCCTGCGCGTCGAGCGCCACCAGCAGCGCGCCGGCATCCGCCAGCGCGAAACTGCTGTGGCCCAGCGCGATCGCGCGCATCGCCAGCGCGCCGGCGAGTGCGACCGGCGTCGACGCATGCAGGCGTTCGCGCAGCAGCGCGGCGAACGCAGCGTCGACCGTGCGCAGCGCGCCCTCGGCCTGCAGATGGCGCAACGCGCGCGCGGCGATGGCGTCACGATCGTCGGCGGTCATCGCGGCGCCTCCATGACGTCGCCATCGAACAGCACACCGTCGAACAGCATGTCGAGCGCCGCGAGCAGCGCCGGCGACACCGGATCGACATGCACGCCGCGTCGTGACGACATGCCGTCGCCGTCGTCGTGCGGATCGATGCCGCGCAGGAACAGGTAGACCGCGCCGCCGATCATCGTCGCGTCGTCGAAACGTTCGCCGTGCCGCAGGCGCAGCCAGCGCCGCAGCGCGACGAGGTAGATCAGGTATTGCAGGTCGTAATCGCGCACGCGCACCGCATGGCGCAGCGACTCCGGCGCGTAGCCGGGCAGGCGGTTGGTCTTGTAGTCGAGCACCCAGTGGCGGCCGTCGGCATCGCGGTAGACGAGGTCGATGAAGCCCTGCATCAGGCCTTCCAGCGTCATCGGCAGCGGCCGCTGCGCACGCGGATAGCCGTGCGTGTCGAGCAGCGCGGCGATGGCCTCGATCCGCGTCGCATGCAGGCGGAAGTGGAACGGCATCTCGCGCACCTGTCGCGTGGCGGGCAGGTCGCACAGGCGCACGCCGCCGGGCAGCGCGACGTTCACTGCCCGCGACACCAGTCGCGCGGTCTGTGCGAGGTGCGACGCGGTCGCCGCGAGCCCCTGCCGCAGCAGCGCATCGGCGACGAGCGTGCGCTGCGTCGACGGCACGTCGTCACCGGCGAAGAGCAGGCCCTCCACGGCGGCATCGCGCCGCCACGCCGCCATGTCCGCGCCTTCCAGCACATCGTGCACGGCGTTGCCGAAGCCGGTGCCGCCGAGCGCATCGACCTCGGCCTCTTCCTCGACGACGGCGCCCGCTTCGTCGATCGCACCGCGGGGCGCGGCCTCGTCGGCGCTGCGCGCATGCAGCGAGGAGAAGCTGTGCAGGCGCGGCGCATCGGCGAACGTGCGCCGCGCGATGCGAACGCGCGCATCCGCGTCGATGACCATATCGTTCGCGACCTGCCCGGCATCACGCGCGGCGTCCGGATCGAACGGCCGCACAACGACGCTGCCGCCCGATACCGCGGCCAGCGCATCCAGCCGCGCGCGCATCGTCGCGTGATCCAGCGCCGTCTTGCCCGTCACCGGCGCGCCATCGTGCAGCAGGTAATGCAGCGCCGTCTTGTCGGTACCGGCGTTGCGGCTCCACACGACATGCAGCGCGTGCTTCGCGCGGGTCAGCGCGACGTAGAGATGTCGCTGCGCTTCCGCCCGTTCCTCGCGATCGACTTCGGTGTCGATCGCGTCGGCGTCGACGGGTTCCAGCACGCCCTTCGCCCGCCATGCGCGTGCAGGTTGGCCACCGGCATCATGGAAATCATCGTACGACAGTCCGCGCGTGCCGCCGCTGCCCTGCCACGCGAGGAACGGCAGCACGACGACGCCGTACTCCAGGCCCTTGCTCTTGTGGATGGTCGCGATCTGCACCAGCCCCTGGTCGGATTCGAGCCGCAACTGGCGCGCTTCGTCCTTCGCCGCCAGCGTGCGATGGCGCGCGAACCAGCGCAGTTGTTCGGCCGGGCCGTGGCGATGCGCGGATTCGGCCTGCAGCAGTTCGGCGAGATGCAGGGCATCGGTGAGCCGCCGCGTACCGCCGACTTCGCCCAGCCAGCGCGGCGCGGCATCGACGATGAAGGGCAACAGCGCCGGCAGCGGCCCGCGCAGGCGCCAGCGTTCGACCGCGGCGGCAAACTGCGCCGCGATGGTTTCGGCGGTCGCGTCGTCGGCATCGAGCGTCGCGATGCGCGCGGCATCCCAGCCGAGCAGCCGCGTCGCCAGCGCCGCGCGCAGGCGCCCGCCGTCGGCAGGTTCGGCCAGCGCCGCGAGCAGCGCGTGCAGGTCTTCGGCCGCTTCGCCGGCGAAGACGCCGGTGTTCGCGATCGCCGCCGCGCCGATGCCGGCCCGCGCCAGTGCCGCACGCATCAGCGCGACCTGGTCGTTGGTCTGCACCAGTACCGCGATGTCGGCCGGACGCAGCGCGCGCATGCCGTCGCCGTCGCGCAGCCTGCCGCTGCGCAGCAGGTCGGCGATCGTCTGCACGGCGGCATCCGCCATCAGCGCGAATTCCTCGTCCTTGCCGCGCACGCCCTTGCGCAGCGCGCTGCTGGGATGCGCCTTCGGATCCTGCGGCGCCGCTGGCAGCCAGTGCACCGTCATCGCCGGCGACGCTGCGTCGCCAGACAGCAGGTCGCCGTCGCGCGCCGAACCTTGCGGACGCAACGGAAGGTACTTGATCGCATCGATCACGAACGGCAAATCATGCGCACCGAACACGGTGTCGATCGCGCGCAGCACACCGGGCGCGGAGCGGTAGTTCGCGTCAAGCGTCGCCACTGCCGGGACATCCTGCACGGTCGTTTCGACGAAGCGGCGCGCCTGCAGGTACGTGCCGGGATCGCCGCCGCGGAAGCGATAGATCGCCTGCTTGGGATCGCCGATCAGGCACAGCCAGCGCTGCTCGGGATCGCCGGCTTCGTACAGCGCACGGAAGATGTCCCACTGGCGCGGATCGGTATCCTGGAACTCGTCGATCAGCATCAGCGGCCAGCGCTCGGCCAGCGCGGCGGCGAACGCCGGCTGCTGCGTCGCGCGCCACAGCTTTTCGATCAGCTGGTCCTGCGTGCACGCGCCACGCTGCGCCATCGAGGCCTCGAAGCGCGTGATCGCCGCGTCGCGCAGTGCGTGCAGTGCAGCCGCAGCCGGCGATTCCTCGCGCTTCGGATGCATCGCGCGCAGCGGATCGCACAGCTTCGGCAGATCGGCGACCAATGCATCCGGCGTGCCCCACAGCGCGGCGAGCAGGCCGTGGACATCGGCACCGCTGAACGCCGCGTCGTCCGCGTTGGCGGCGATGCGCCACAGATCGGTGGCGACGGCATCCCACACGTCGACGGCGTCGTCGACCACCTCCAGTTCGCCGAGCAGTCCCGCGCGGAAGCCGAACTCGCGCAGCGCGCGATGGCAGAAGCCGTGGATGGTCGCGACCGCGGCCTCGTCGAGCTGCAGCAGCGCGGCCTCGATCCGCTGCCGCACCAGCGCGTCGCCGTCGCGCGCGATCGCCGCGCGCAGCACTTCGGCCGCGATCGCGGCTTCGCCGTCGGCGATGACGTCGTCCGTCTCCGGCGACCACGTGTCGAGCAGCCGCTTCGCGATGCGCAGGCGCTTGCGCAGGCGCAGCCGCAGTTCCTGCGTCGCGGCACGGGTGAAGGTGACGACCAGCACGCGCGACAATGACGCGCCGCGTTCGAGCACCAGCCGCAGCACCAGCGTGGCGAGGGTGAAGGTCTTGCCGGTGCCGGCGCCGGCCTCGATCAGCCGCGCGCCGTGCAGCGGCAGGGTCAGGCCGACATCGACCGGGGCGTCGTCGCGCGCGGTCACGTGGATGGCTCCCGCGCGTCGAACACCTGCGTCGCGATCGTGCGGAAACGGCGACCGATCGCATCGTCGAGCGCATCATCCAAAGCAGCACCCAGCAGCCCGTGCGGGCGGAACGCGAGCCGCAGCCAGCGATCCTCGCGTTCGCCGTCGTACTGGTGCGGCGCGTAGGCGGCCCATGCCGCCTTCCATGCCGCGGAGGCATCGGCCTTCGCATGCCACGCCGCGGCGTAGGCGTACGCCGATTTCGGCGCGAACGGCAGCGGCATCGCCTGCCCTTCGCGCCACAGCGCGAGCAGCGCATCGAGCGCCGCGCGTGCAGCGTCGCGATCGAAACCGGCGTACACGATCTCGACCGTCGTGCCGGCCTTGGTGTCGTAGCCGATCAGATGCGTGCGCGCGGCCTCGCCCAGCATCGAGGCGAGCAGCAGATGATCGATGCGCGCACGCAGCCGGCGCTTGCCGTCGGGCCTGCCGGCCGCGAGCACGACACGCGCGCCGTCGTGCACGTCATCGAAGCGGAAGGCGATGCCGCCCGTGCCGCTGCCATCATCGGCAATCACGTTCGGCATGGCCTCACCGGTCACGGCCGCGCGCGCCACGCGCAGGCGCTGCGCCGCGTCGTGCGCCGCGTGCGCGAGCGCGTCCCCGTCGCGTCCCGGCGCGATCACGCCGCGTGCACGCAGGTGGCGCACGGAGGCGAGCGGATCGTCGGCCTCGATGCCGTCGTCGTCGAGCAGGCCCGCGATCGCCGCATGCCGCAGCAGGCCGTTCTCGCCCTGCGGCTCGCGATCGACGTCGCCGGCATCGTCCGCGGGCAGGCGCAGGCCGAGGCGTTCGCGCAGCCAGTGCTTCGCGGGATTGGCGAAGAAGGCTTGCATCGCATCGCGATCGGGCGGCGCCGCGTCGTCGTCGGCCGGCGGCAGCGGCGCAGCGGCAAATGCGGGCTCGGTGACGAGGCCGGTCGCCGTCGTCGGCAGCTTCCATTCGCCGCGGTACGAGAACCGGCGCGGATCGTCGGCGCCGAACGCGCGCGGCGAGAACGGTTGCAGCGGATGGTCGATGCACAGGCGTTCGCGCGCGGCCTCGCCGTGCATGCGTTCGACCGCGTCGAGCAGTTCGCCGATCACCGGCGACGGCTCGCGCACGCTGCCGTCGCGCGCGTCGCGGCCGCCGTAGCTCAGGTGCAGCACGTCGCCGGCCGCGCAGACCAGTTGCAGGAACAGGAAGCGGTCGTCGTCGCGCACCGAGCGGTCGCCGAGCTTGCGCGGCGCGCGCCCCTGGATCGCGTCGACCAGGCGGTTCACGTCGTCGGCAGGCTCGCGGCGCGGATACGCGTCGGCATCGAGGCCGAGCAGGCACAGCACGCGGAACGGCACCGTGCGCAGCGGCACCATGCCGGCGAAGGTCACGCCGCCGGACAGCCACGGGCGATGCGCGGACGGCTGCGCCAGCGCGTCGCGCAGTGCGCGGCGCACGAGCGCGGCGGGCAGCGGGCCGGCATCGGCAGCCGCGTGCGCGAAGTCGTCCAGTGTCTCCAGCAACAGCCGGCGCGCCTGCGCCTCGGACTCGTCCAGCGGCACCGGCGCGAGCAGCACCGCGAGCGTGTCGGCGAGCCGCTGCCGCCACTCGCCGGCCGGATGCGGCGCGCGCATCCACGCCGACAGCGTGCGGACTTCGGCGTAGGCACGCAGCGCGCGATCGAGCGCTTCGGCGTCGGCGCCTTCGAGTTCCGGATGCGGTGCGATGCCACCGTCGAAGGTCGTTTCAATGTCGCCGGCATCGCCCGCGGCGTAACCCGCGAGCAAGCGATCGAAGCCGAAGTCGAAACTGTACTCGCGCCAGCGGCCGACGCCCGCGCGTTCGCGTGCGGCGGCATCCTCGCCCCAGCGGATGCCCGCGGCTTCGATCCAGTCGTCGATGCGCTGCCGCTGCGCGGCGTCCAGCGACAGCGCGTGCGCGATCGACGGCAGCGCGAGCAGGTCGCGGAATGCGCCGGCCGTCAGCGGCGCATCGGCCAGCGCGATCAGGTCCGGCAGCAGCGACGCCAGCGCGTGCGTCTGCGCCTGTGGCCGGTCGGCCAGCGAATACGGGATGTAGCGCGGATCGTCGGAGGACAGGCCACCGAACACCGCGCGCGCCAGCGGCAGGTAATCGGCGATGTCGGGCGCGAGCACCGCGATCTGGTGCGGTTGCAGCGGCGGATCGAAGCGGTCGTCGTCGAGCAGCGCGCGCAGGCGGTCGTGCAGCACCTCGACTTCGCGCAGCTTCGAGTGGCAGGCGTGGACCTGCAGCGACACGTCGTCGGCATCGAACGCGGACGGCAGCGGCGGCGCACGGTCAAGCACGTCCTGCTGCAGCCGGTGCAGCACGCTGTCGCGACCGGGCGGCACGAACAGTTCGAGCTCGCGCTCGGGCAGCACGATGTCGTAGGAAAACAGCTGCGCAAGGATCTCGCGGCCGCCCGCGCCCCACGCCGTGAGCAGCGGATTGTCGCGATCCGCCTCGGCCAGCGCCGCGGGCAACGCACCGATGCCGTCGCGGCGCAGGCGCTCGCGCAGCGATTCGACGTCGCCCCAGTATTCGGCGGACGGCGTGGGCAGGTGGAAATCGACGTCGATCCACTGTCCGGCGACGGCGAGCATGTGCAGCACGTCGGGCGAAACGTGCAGCGTGCCGAATGCGGCGAGGCGCGGCGGCAGGCCCGGCGGCGGCGCGCCGGCGAAAGTCGATGCATCGCGATCGAACCGCGTCAGCCAGTCGCCGAGCAGCGCGGCACGGTGCGGCACGTCGGGCGCGCCGCGCACCAGCGCGCGCCACAGCTGCGCCTGCCAATCGTCGCGGCTGTCGGGCGCGTCGCGCTCCCAGGCTTCGAGCCAGTCGCGGCGATAGGCCTGGTAGCGGTCGAACGCGCCGGCCAGCGCGTCGGCCAGCGCATCACGCGCCAACGCGCGCGCGGTCGCGTCGGCGCCCTCGCCCGCGGCGCGACGCAGGTGCCGGCGCACCGGCGACGGCAGATGCGCGGGATCGCCATCGAGCAGCGCGTACAGCCGCCAGCGCAGGCGCGCGCGCTCCCACGGCGACGCTTCGGGCAGCGCGGGTCGCGCGGCGCGCAGCAGCCGCCAGACGAATTCCGACGGCGTGCACAGATCGAGGTTGGCGGCGATGCCGAAGCGTTCGGCCAGCGTCTGCAGCAGCCAGTGACGCAGCGTCGGTTGCGGGATCAGCACCACGTCGGGCGCCAGCGAGTCGGGGTCCGCGGGCGTCGCCAGCCGCGCGCCGAGATGCGCCGCCAGCCGGTCGAGCCGGTTGCCGGAGATGAGTCGGAAATGCGCGGACGCGGTCGGCATCGCACCATGATGCCGGAGACGCCGCGCGGGCGTCTCCGGCACGGCGCGACGATCGCGGCTCAGCCCTGGCCTGCGGGACCGAGGTAGTCGGCCTTGCCCAGCGGCACGCCGGCGTGGCGCAGCAGGCCGTAGGCGGTGGTGCAGTGGAAGTGCACGTTCGCCAGCACCCAGCCGAAGACGTACTGGCGGCCGGTGAAATGCAGGTCGCCGCGGCTGCGCGTGGACACGACGATCGCGCGCGATTCGGCGCCGTCGAAGGCGGCCGCGGGCACGGAGGCGATGTAGTCGATCGCGCGCGTCAGGCGGGCGTCGAGTTCCTCGAAGGTGGTCTCGTTGTCCTCGAATTTCGGCGCCTCGCCGCCGCTGAGGCGGCCGACGGCGTTCTTGGCCATGTCGGTGGCGATCTGCACCTGGCGGGTCAGCGGAAACATGTCCGGCGCCAGGCGCATGCCGAGCAGCACGGCAGGATCCCAGCCCTGCGCCTCGGCGTGGGCATGGCCCTTGCGCAGCACATGGCGGAGCTGTTCGAGGGCATGGCGGAGGGCGGGGACGGCGTCTTCGGCGATCGAGAAGGACATCGGGATTCCGGGTGTCGGGGGAAGAGCGCGGAGTCTATGCCCCGTCGCGCCCGCGGGCAGCCGCCGCCGGCGCACCACTGCGTCGCCGCCACGGAATGGCGATGCGGCGGCGCAAAAAAAGCGCCGCTGCGTGAGCAGCGGCGCTTGGGTGTCACGTGGATCGGAGGCGGGCTCCGATCAGAACTTCCGGTCGACGTTGACCTGGATGCCCTGGTCCTTGTCGTCGCTGCCCACCATGCCGCGGTAATCGAAGCGGAACGACCAGTCGTTGTCCAGATCGAACATCAGGCCGAACCCGAACAGCAGGCGGGTGCGGTCGAACTCGCTCAGGCCGGCACGGTAGAACGGTCCCAGCGGCAGGTCGGCGTAACGCATGGTCTGCGCGCTGCCGGCCTTGAAGTCGTGCTGGTACTCGACCATGAACTTCGGCACGAGCATGCCCCACGACATCTGGCGGTGGTAATCGACCCGCAGGCCGGCGCTGCCGGTGTCGGTGTCGACGTCCATGCTGTCGTAGCTCAGCGCGAAGATCGGGTCGCCGTGCTCGGTGTAGCGGTCGAGCTGCGCACGGGCCACGTCGCCGCGCAGGTACGGCGAGAACCGCCATGCGCCGTTCTCGAAGTCCGCGCCCACCGACACCGAACCGAACCACTGCGAACCATCGCGGGTGGCGCGGACGAAGCCGCCGTTCGCCGTCACGTAGCGGCGCAGGTCGTAGCTCAGCGTCTGGTAGCCGAACAGGCCGTCGACGAAGAACCGGTTACCCGGGCTGTAGCTGCCGTACAGGGCGAACGTGTAGGCGTTGCCGTCGTTGCGCGAGCCGTTGTCGCCGATGTCGCTGCTGTCGCGGCCATAGCCGAGGCCGCCGCCGAACGCGAAGACGTCGTTGACGCGGTAATCCAGGCCGAGGCTGACGCCGTCGGTCTCGAAGTCCACGCCCGCGCTGCCGCCGCGACCGTCGTGGTTGCCCGAACGGACCGAACCCGCGGCCCAGGCACCGAACGGGCTGCCGTTGCCGCTGCCGTTCGCGGCGTTGCCGGTCATGCCGCTACCCGACAGGCCGTTGCCGGCCGCACCGCCGTTGCCGCCGATGCCGTTGCGCGCACAGGTGCGATCCGGGATCTGGCCCACGACCTCCGGACAGTACGGCGTGGTCACCGCCGAGATGCCGTTGTCGAAGTGCGCGCCGTCGCCACCACCGCCGTGCAGGCGCTGCATGCGCTGCTGGAAGTTGTCGACCTGCGAGCTGGCGAAGCGACGGGTCGCATCCGCCTGCGATTCCAGCAGGCCGCGGACTTCCGGATCACGCGACGGATCCGGGCGCTGCACGATGTTCAACGAGTAGGCGCGGGTGCCCTGGAAGCCGAGGTTGTCGGTCGCGCGCACCGTGAAGGCGAACGTGCCGGACACCGTCGGCGTGCCGCTCAGCACGCCGGCGCTGCTCAGGGTCACGCCCGCCGGCAGCGCACCCACGCTCACCGCGAAGGTGTACGGCGCGGTGCCGCCGGTGGCGGTCAGCGTCTGGTTGTACGGCACCGAGAACACGCCGGCCGGCAGCGTCGCCGGGTTGATCGTGATCGTCGGTGCCGACAGCGCCAGGGTGTAGGCGTTCGTCACCGTCGCCGCGGTCCCGGTGGTGCTGTCGGTCGCGCGGATGCTGAAGGTGAAGTTGCCCGCCACCGTCGGCGTGCCGCTCAGCGCGCCGGTCGCGGTGTTCAGCGTCAGGCCCGCCGGCAGCGCACCGGACGCCAGCGCGTAGGTGTACGGCGCGATGCCGTTGCTCGCGGTGAACGTCTGCGTGTACGCCGTGCCCGCCGTGCCGCCCGGCAGCGCACCCGCCGCGGGCGTCAGCGTGAGCGTCGGCACCGCGATGGTCAGCGTGTAGTTGTTGGTGACGGTGGCCGCGGTGCCACCGGTGCTGTCGGTGACCGTCACGCTGAGGTTGAACGTGCCCGACTGCGTCGGCGTGCCGCTGAAGGTGCGGGTGCCGGCGTTGAAGGTCAGGCCGGTCGGCAGCGTGCCCGTCTGGGTGACGGTGTACGGCGCGATGCCGCCCGAGATCGTCAGCGCCTGCGAGTACGCCGTGCCGGCGGTACCGGCCGGCAGCGTCGCCGGGGTCAGCGTCAGGGTCGGCACCGCCACCACGACGGTGTAGGCGCGGCTGGCGCTCTGGCCGAAGACGTCGGTCGCGGTCACGGTGAAGTTGAACGTGCCCGAGGCCGTGGTCGTGCCCGAGAGCGCACCGGCCGACGTCAGCGTCGTGCCCGTCGGCAGGCTGCCGGCGGTGACGCTGAAGGCGTACGGGGCCACGCCGCCGGTCGCGGTCAGCGTCTGGCTGTAGGCCAGGCCGGCCGTGGTGTTCGGCAGCGTCGCCGGGGCGATCGCGATGACCGGCGCCGGCACGTCCAGCGTGTAGTTCTGCGCGATCGAGAACGGCGCGCCCGTGCCCGTCAGCACCGTGTCGGTGGCGGTGACGGTGATCGGGTAGCTGCCCGGCACCGTCGGCGTGCCCGACAGCGTGTTGCCCGCGAACGTCACGCCGGCCGGCAGGACGCCGGTCAGGACGTAGCTGTACGGACCCGGGCTGCCGCCGGCGGTGAACGTCTGCGAGTACGCGGCGCCGTAGGTGGCGTTGAGCGTGCCCGCGGCCGGGGTCATCGTCAGCACCGGCGCGGCGATGGTCACCGTGTAGGCGCGGCTGCCGGTCTGGCCGAAGTTGTCGGTCGCGGTGACGGTGAAGTTGAACGTGCCGACCTGGAACGAGGTGCCCGAAAGCGCGCCGCTGCTGGACAGGGTGATGCCGCTCGGCAGGGCGCCGGCGGTGATCGCGACGGTGTACGGCGCGACGCCGCCGGTCACGGTCACGGTCTGGACGTAGGCACTGCCCGCCACCGGGTTGGGCAGCGTGGCCGGGTTCACGACGATCGTCGGCGCCGGCACGTCGAGCGTGTAGTTGTTGGCGACCGTGAACGGCGCACCCGCACCGGTCAGGACGGTGTCGGTGGCGGTGACGGTGATCGGATAGCTGCCCGGCACCGTCGGCGTGCCGCTGATCGTGTTGCCGCTGAAGGTGAGGCCGGCCGGCAGCGTGCCGGTGAGGGCGTAGCTGAAGGTGTTGGAGCCACCCGAGGCCGTGAACGCCTGCGAGTACGCGGCACCGTAGGGCGCGGTCAGCGTGCCCGCGGCAGGCGTCATGGTCAGCGTCGGCGCGGCGATCGTCACCGTGTAGGCACGGCTGCCGGTCTGGCCGAAGTTGTCGGTCGCGGTGATGGTGAAGTTGTACGTGCCGACGGCGTTGCTGGTACCGGACAGCGTGCCGCCCGAGGCCAGCGTGATGCCGGCCGGCAGCGCGCCCGCGGTCACCGCGAAGGTGTACGGCGCGGCACCGCCGGTCGCGGTGACCGTCTGGCTGTAGGCGGTCGCGGCGACCGGGTTGGGCAGCGTCGCCGGGTTCACGGTGATCGTCGGCGCGGCCACGTCGATCGTGTAGTTGCGCGCGACGGTGAACGGCGAACCAGTGCCGGTGGAGCCGGTGTCGGTGGCGGTGATGGTGATCGGGTAGCTGCCCGGGACGGTCGGCGTGCCCGAGATCGTGTTGCCGCTCAGGCTGAGGCCGGCCGGCAGCGCGCCGGTCACGGCGTAGCTGTACGGACCGACGCCACCGCTGGCGGTGAAGGCCTGCGAGTAGGCCACCGCATACGGCGCGGTCAGCGTGCCCGCGGCCGGCGTCATCGTCAGCGCGGGCGCGGCGACCGTGAGCGTGAACGCCTGGCCGACGGTGTACGGGCCGTTGCCCGTGCTGGTGTCGGTGGCGGACACGTTGAGGTTGAACGAGCCGGCCTGCGTCGGCGTGCCGGAGATCGTCACCGTGTTCGCGGTGGTGCCGGTGATGGACAGGCCGGCCGGCAGGTTGGTGACCTGGTAGCCCGACCACGGCTGCGCGCCGCCGTTGAACGTGAAGGTCTGGGTGTACGGCGTCGCGACGGTGGCAGCAAAGCCACCCGACGGGGTGATGGTGATCACCGGGTCATTGACCGTGATGGTCACGGTGGCCGGCGCGGAAGTGCCGCCGCTGTTGGTCGCGCTGTAGGTGAAGCTGTCCGGACCGGCATAGCCTGGATCCGGCTGGTAGGTGATCGTCGTGCCGCTGGCGATCACCGTGCCGTGCAGCGACGGCACGACTTCGGAGACCGTGACCGCGGCACCGCCGGTGATGTTCAGCGGGACGTTGGTCGCCGGGGCGTTGTACGCGACGGTCAGCGACACCGGATTGGCGATCGGCGGGTTGTCGATCACGGTGATCGTGTGCGCGCGGCTGCCTGTGTACGGGCCGGTGCCGGTGCTGCTGTCGGTCGCGGTCACCGTGAAGTTGAAGGTGCCCAGCGCCGACGGCGTGCCGGTGATGGCGCCGGTGGCCGGATTCAGGGTCAGGCCGCCCGGCAGCGCGCCGGCAGTGACGGCATAGGCATACGGCGCAGTGCCGCCCGAGGCCGGGCCGGTGTTGCCGGTGTAGGCCGAGCCGAGCACGCCGCCCGGCAGCACGACCGCCGGCAGGGTGATGGTCGGCGGGGCGATGGTCAGCGTGTACGCCTGGGTGCCGTTGAACGGACCCGGGAACGGACTGCTGTCGGTCGCGGTGACCGTGAAGTTGAACGTGCCGCCCGCGGTCGGGGTGCCGCTGAGCACACCGGCCGACGACAGGGTCAGGCCGGCCGGCAGCGCGCCGGCGGTGACCGCGAAGCTGTACGGGCCGACACCGCCGCTGGCGGTGAGCGTCTGGCTGTAGGCCGTGGCGATCGCGCCGTTGGGCACCGTCGCCGGGCTCACCGTGACCGGCACGTCATCGTTGCTGATGGTGCCGACGCCCTGGTTGTCGCTGATCGTCGCGTTGGTCGCGCCGCTCAGGTTGACGAAGAAGGTCTCGTTCGCCTCGGGCACGGTCTCGCCGATCACCGGCACCGTGATGGTGCGGGTGGTCTGGCCCGGGGTGAAGGTCAGCGTGCCCGAGGTGCTGGTGTAGTCGGCCGGCTGCGTCGCGGTGCCGTCGGCGGTGGCGTAGTTGACGGTGACCGTCTGGCCGCTGGCGGCGCTGAGGGTCACGGTGAACACCGCATTGGTCGTGCCGCTGTTGCCTTCGACCACGGTGACGTCGTCGATCGCCAGGCTCGGCAGCGGGTCGTCGTTCGAGATCGTGCCCACGCCCTGGCCGTCGACGACGACCGCGTTCGTCACGCCGGTGACGTTGACGAAGAAGGTCTCGGTCGGCTCGTTGAGCAGGTCGCCGTTGACCAGCACCGTGAAGGTGTAGGTGCTGCTGCCCGCCGGGATGGTCTGGCCGGTGAGCGACTGCGCGACGTAGTCCACGCCCGCGGTGGCGGTGCCGTTGGCGGTGGCGATGTTGAAGGTGACGCCGCCGGGGCCGGCCGGCGCGCTCAGGCTGACCGTGAACACGGCATTGGTGATGCCGCTGTTGCCTTCGGTGACGGTGACGTCGTTGATCACCAGGTTCGGCAGGTCGTCGTTGAGGATCGTGCCGGTGGCGCTGTTCGGCACGCCGACGGTGTAGCCGGTGCCGGCAGCCAGCGTCAGGGTGACGGTCTCGTCGGCTTCGATCGTCGCGTCGGCGGTCGGGTTGACCGTGACCGTGCCGGTGGTGTTGCCGGCCGGGATGACCAGCGGCGAGGCGATCGTGGCGTAGTCGGTGCCGTTGGCGGCGGTGCCGCCGATGGTGTAGTTCACCGAGATGGCGCCGAACGCGGCCTGGTTCAGGGTGAAGGTATAGATGAGGTTCGGCGCACCGTCTTCGGCAACCGCGGCCGGCGAGACCGAGACGGTCACCGACGGCACGTCATCGTTGAGGATGGTGCCCGTGGCCGAGGCCGGGACGCCGACGGTGTATCCGGTGCCGGCGGCGACGGTCAGGGTGACGGTTTCGTCGGGCTCGACGGTGCCGTCGACGTTCGGATTGATGACGATCGTGGCCGTGGTCGCGCCGGCCGGGATGGTCACGGTCGCGACGTTGCCGCTGTAGTCGGTGCCCGCGGTGGCGGTGCCCGTGGTGGTGATGTTGACCACCGTCGGCGAAGTCAGGTTGAGGCTGCGGGTGACGGTGTAGGTGAGGTTGGTCGCACCGTCCTCGCTGACGGACGCCGGCGACACCGCGATGCTGACGCTCGGCGGCGGGCTGACGACCAGCGTGTAGTTCTCGACCTCGAAGTAGCTGCCCGGGCCGGTGCTCGAATCGGTGACGCGGATGGTGACCGGATAGTTGCCGGCCGCCGCGGTGGTGGTGCCGCTGACCACGCCGGCCGGGGAAATCGTGATGCCCGCCGGCAGCGTGCCGGTCTCGAGCGCGTAGGTATGCGGGGCGACGCCGCCGGTGGTGGACAGGGTCTGCGAGA
Organism: Lysobacter sp. DMC104; assembly: GCF_056313665.1. Classification (NCBI taxonomy): domain Bacteria; kingdom Pseudomonadati; phylum Pseudomonadota; class Gammaproteobacteria; order Lysobacterales; family Lysobacteraceae; genus Lysobacter; species Lysobacter sp. DMC104. The sequence goes on from NZ_JBQUZW010000005.1 coordinate 20,165, forward strand.
ACGGGGCGCTCTGGATGGCGGTGCCGCTGGGCGTGGTCAGGGTCAGGGTCGGGTTCTGGACCGTGCCGGTATAGCCCTTGTCGGTGAACTGCGCGGTGGGCGCCGTGGCATCGGTCGAGCGGACGGTGAAGGCGTAACCGCCGCGCTGGGTCGGGGTACCGCTGAGCACGCCACCGCTGGTCAGCGAGAGGCCGACCGGCAGGACACCGCTCTGCAACGTATAGCTGTAAGGCGCGAGACCACCCGCGGAGGTCAGCGTCTGCGAGAACGCAGTGCCGGCTGTCATCGTCGGCAGCGAAGCCGGCGTCACCGTGATCGGCGAAGTCGGCGCCGTGATCGTGATGTTGAAGACAACGTCGTTGTTGTCATTGTCCTGGAACGTGAAGGTGTCACTGGTCGCCGAATCGCCGCCGTGGGCGTACGTGACGAATTGGGTCCCGCCACTGTTCGCACCGATGGTCGCGGTGCCATGTGCCGTCGTCAGCGGACTGGTGCCGCTGAGCCCGCCGTCGAAAGGGCCGTCGCAGGTGCTGACGTTGATGTTGACGGTGCCGCCGTTCGCGACCGTGGCCGTCAGGGGCGCGGGGCAATAGATCGAAACGGCGGCACTGGCCAGCGTGGGCCACAGCGCGGCGAGCGCCAACAGGACGGAGGCCAGACCGGCACGGGCCGAACGGCCCCGACCTTTCGCGAAGAGCGACGTGAGCATATGCATTTCCCTGTTCCCCTGTGGTTCGTCCCTGCGGGACGGCCCTGCGATTTCTCGGCCCGCCGTACTGACAACGGCCAACGGGCCACGCATCGGCCATGGCCTTCGAGTGCCCGGACGAACCCGCATTGGAACAGGATCGGCAGAAGAGGGGAAGTCCCGTTAGAAAGGTTCAATCGCCCGCATACGCCCCCGTAGGGCTCTTGTGGGGGGCCGTGGGCTGGTTCAGAGTAGCCGCGCACACCGCATGAGGCGGTGCGCCACACCCAAGGGGGATCCACACGATGAGCGAATTCTTCATCGGCCAGATCATGATGGCCGGCTTCAATTTCGCACCGAAGTTCTGGGCGCTGAGCAACGGCCAGTTGCTGCCGATCAATCAGAACCAGGCCCTGTTCTCGCTGCTGGGGACGCAGTACGGGGGCAACGGCACCACCAACTTCGCGCTGCCGGACCTGCGCAGCCGCACGCCGATCGGCTACGCCTCCTCCGTCGACCCGAGCTGGCAACCGCCGGCGGTGCAGATCGGCCAGTCGGCCGGTGTCGAGAACGTGACCCTGCTGAGCACCAACCTGCCGGCGCACACGCACGCGGTGAATGCCTCGACCACCAACGGCGACAACCGCATCCCTGCCGGCCGTGTCTTCGCCACGAGCAACAACAGCAGCGGCAGCGCGGTCTCCATCTATGCGGCCTCCAATGGCCCGCTGGTTCCCCTGAACCCCGCGACGGTCACACCGGCCGGCGGCAATCAACCGCACCCGAACATCCAGCCCTACAGCGTCATCAACTTCTGCATCGCGCTGAGCGGCATCTACCCGTCGCGCAACTGAGCCGCGGCCACTCGACAAGGACCCACGGACCCACGCGCCGGACCACCGCGCGGACGTCCTTCATTCGGAGCACATCATGAGCACTCCCTACATCGGCGAAATCCGCATGTTCGCTTTCGGCGTCCGCGGCGCCCCGAACTACTGGCAGGCCTGCGACGGCAGCCTGCTGCCGATCTCGCAGTACGACGCACTGTTCGCGCTGATCGGCACCACCTATGGCGGCGACGGCCAGACCACCTTCGCCGTGCCCGACCTGCGCGGCCGCGTGCCGATCCACCAGGGCCAGGGCCCGGGCCTGAGCAACTACGTCATCGGCCAGCGTGCCGGCACCGAAACGGTGACCGTGCTGCCGACCCAGATGCCGGCGCACACGCACACCATGGTGGCGACCACCGCCGCCTCGACCGCCATCACCCCGGGCAACACCCTGCTTCCGGGCACGGTCAGCGGCGACACCTTCTACGTCAACACCATCACCGGCAACACGGCGGCCGCCATGTCGGCACAAATGCTGACGCAAGCGGGTGGCAGCCAGCCGCACGAGAACTGCATGCCTACGCTGACGGTGCAGTACTGCATCGCCACCCAGGGCATCTTCCCGTCGCAGGCCTGATCCCGACGCCGACCCCCATTCCCTCGCGCCACGCAGGCGCGGCCGCCGCCTTCCGGCGCGGCACCTCATCGGAGGAACCAGCTCATGACACAACCCTTCATCGGCGAAATCCAGCTGTTCGGCTTCAACTTCAACCCGCGCGGCTGGGCGTTCGCGAACGGCGCCACCCTGCCGATCTCGCAGAACACCGCGCTGTTCTCGCTCATCGGCGTCATCTACGGCGGCAACGGCCAGACCACGTTCCAGCTGCCCAACTTCGCCGGCCGCGCCGGCTGCGAGCAGGGCAACGGACCGGGCCTCAGTCCGCGCTCGCTGGGCGAAGCGTTCGGCGTCAACACGGTGACGCTGACCAGCACGCAGATCCCGCAGCACAACCACGGGGTGAATGCGTATTCGCAGACCGCCAGCGGAAGCGGAAGCCACGCACCGGTCGCCAACGGCGGCCTCTCGTTCCTCGCCACCAGCACCAGCTCGAAGACCTACATCGCGACGCCGCTGAACACGCAGATGGCGCCGAACATGGTCAGTTCGAGCCAGGGCGGCGGTTTCCCGCACGAGAACCAGCAGCCGTACCTCGGCGTGAACTTCTGCATCGCGCTGCAGGGCCTCTATCCGTCCTTCCCGTGACGTGATGGCCGCTGCGCCCGCACGGTTGGCGCCGTTCCCCGCGGAACGGCCCGACCGCATGACGACACCCGCGCTCCTCGCCGAGCGCGGGTTTTCGTTGCGCTGGCTGCACGACGACGACCTGCCCTGGCTGCGCGACCTCTACGCCAGCACCCGCGCCGAGGAAATGGCACCGGTACCGTGGCCGGCGCCCGCCAAGCGGCAGTTCCTGGACCAGCAGTTCGCGCTGCAGCACCAGCATTACCTCGCCCACTACGGCGACACCGATTTCCTCGCGCTCGAACGCGCCGGCCAGCCGGTCGGGCGCTATTACCTCCAGCGCACGGCGCCGGACCACCTGATCGTCGACATCTGCCTGTTCCCGGCCGTGCGCGGGCAGGGCGTCGGCGAAGCGCTGATCCGCGCCAGCCAAGGCGCCGCCGCCGCGATCGGGCGCGGCATGCACCTGCATGTGGAAGGCCACAATCCCGGCGCGCGCCGGCTCTACGAGCGGCTGGGCTTCGTCGTCACCGGGCCCGCGTTCCGCGGCACCCACTGGCCGATGCGCTGGGCGCCACCGGCCGCCTGACCCGGCATTGCGGTGCCGGCACGGCCCCCGGACGGGCCGGCCTCAGTTGAAGACGGCCTGGTACAGGAAGCCGGCCCGCTCCTGCGCCACCGGCACCAGGAAGATGCCGACATCGCCGACGCGCGGGTGGTGCATCGTGTAGATCTGCTGCGGGAACAGGATCGGGGCGGTGTTGCGGAACAGCAGCGAGAACGGCGCGCGCGCCGGGTTCTTCGCGTGGTCGGCGATCGGCCGGGCCTCGACCAGCACGAACTCGACCGACATGTCGTTGAGATCGGCCGAGAACGTCTCGTTCACGCAACCGGCGAAGTGTTCCAGCGTCAACAGCTCCATGGATCCCGGCCCCCTGCGGCCCTGCGCTGCGCGCTCCGCAGCGCCGCCATCCTCGCCGCTGGCGCCGACCGGCACAAGCCGCGGGACGCCGCGTTCCCGCCCCGGCGCAGACAACGGCGCCGCCGGCATGGACAATGACCGCCCCCGAACGGTCCCGTATGGCCGGCGGCTCCCGTCCGATTCAGGCGGGGGCGGCCATCCTGAACGGGTTTTGCGCCCGCCCCCTTTCCCTGCAAACCCGATGACCACCGCTCCCGCCGCTGTCCAGGTGTCCGGCCTCCGCCTCGATCGCGGAACGCGCACCATCCTGCGCGACATCGACCTGCGCGTGCCGCGGGGGAGCATCACCGCGATTCTCGGCCCGTCCGGCTGCGGCAAGTCGACCCTGCTGTCGGCCCTGACCGGCGAACTGGCCCCGGCCGCGGGCACGGTCGAAGTGCTGGGCCGCCCGGTGCCGCAGCGCAAGCGCGAGCTGCTGGAACTGCGCAAGGGCATCGGCGTGCTGCTGCAGGGCAACGGCCTGCTGACCGATCTCACGGCCGCCGAGAACGTCGCCCTGCCGCTGCGCACCCACACCGACCTGCCGGCCGACGTGATCGCCCGCCTGGTCGAGATGAAGCTGCACGCGGTCGGCCTGCGCGCCGCCGCCGACCTCTATCCCCGCGAACTCTCCGGCGGCATGGCGCGCCGGGTCGCGCTGGCCCGCGCGCTGGCGCTGGACCCGCCGCTGATGCTGTACGACGAACCGCTGACCGGCCTCGACCCCATCGCCAGCGGCGTGATCATGAGCCTGATCGCCCGGCTCAACGCCAGCCTGGGGCTGACCAGCCTGATCGTGACCCACCACGTGCACGAGACCCTGCCGATCGCCGACCGCGCCGTGGTCGTGGCCAACGGCGGCATCGTCTTCGACGGCACCCCGGCCGAACTGGAAGGCAGCGCCGATCCCCTCGTGCGCCAGTTCCTGCGTGGCGAACCCGACGGCCCGATCCCCTTCGACGCGGTCCGCCGCACGGAGGCCGCGTGATGGCCTTCGCCGAGACCGTCCGCAGCCTGGGTCGCGCCGGCCTGTTCTCGCTGGCCGTGTTCCGCGCCAGCCGACCGGGCACCCGCGACTTCTGGCAGGAGCTCACCCGCGAGATCTACAAGATCGGGGCGCGCAGCCTGCCGATCATCGCCGTCGGCGGCGCGTTCGTGGGCCTGTCGATCACGCTGCTGGGCTACCGCGCGCTGCAGACCTACGGCGCCGCCAACCAGATCAGCGCACTGATCGGCCTGGGCATGTACCGCGAACTGGCGCCGGTGCTGACCGCACTGCTGTTCGTCGGCCGCGCAGGCAGCTCGATCGCCGCCGAACTCGGGCTGATGCGCGCCACCGACCAGATCACCGCGCTCGGGCTGATGGCGATCGACCCGGTCGGCAAGGCGGTCGCGCCGCGCTTCTGGGCCGCGGTGATCACCGTGCCGCTGCTCACCGCGATCTTCTGCAGCCTCGCGATCTGCGCCAGCTGGTTCCAGGGCGTGCAGGTGCTGGGCATCGACAACGGCGCGTTCTGGCAGGTGATGAAGGACGCCGTGGATTTCCACGAGGACTTCCTGCCGGCGTTCCTGAAGTCCGCCGTGTTCGGCGGCACCGCGGCACTGGTCGCCTCGTACGTGGGCTTCCATGCCGAACCCACGATCGAAGGCACCTCGGTCGCCACCACCCGCGCCGTGGTCAACGCCTCGCTGCTGGTGCTGATGTTCAACTTCGTGCTGTCCGCCTTCCTCTTCCGCTGACATTCCCGCCGACCAGATCCAGATGAGTACGCTCCCATGAGTGCACGCGGTCCCCGCCTCGAATTCGCCGTCGGCGCCTTCCTGCTGTTGTCCCTGGCGTCGCTGCTGGTGCTGGCGATCGCTTCCACCAACGGCAAGTTCGGCTTCGGCGAACCCACCTATCCGCTGAAGGCGCGCTTCACCAACCTCGGCCAGCTGCGGCCGATGGCGCCGGTGAAGATCGGCGGCGTGCCGATCGGCAAGGTCGCCGCGATCGAACTCGATCCGAAGAAGCTCGACGCCGTGGTCGTGCTCGACATCGACGCCCGCTACAAGGACCTGCCGATCGACACCTCGGCCAGCATCCTCACCGGTGGCCTGCTCGGCGAGAGCTACGTCGGCCTGCAGCCCGGCGGCGACGTCGAGACGCTCAAGCCCGGCGAGGAAATCGCCTACACCACGCCGGCGGTCGACCTGATCCAGATGGCCGGCAAGTACATCTTCGGCGGTGGCGGCAGCAGCAAGCCCGACGCCACCGATCCTTCCGCTTCCGACGCTTCCCCCAACGACCGGAGCCCGACGCCATGATCCGCACGCCCCGCCTCCCGACCCTGCTGGCCACCGCCGCGCTGATCGCCGCGATGCCCGCGTTCGCCCAGCAGGCCGCGCCTGCGCCCGCCGCCGCGCGCGCCACGCCCGCCTCGGCGACCATGCAGGGCACACCCAGCCAGCTGGTGCTGAACAACAGCCAGCGCATCCTCAGCACGCTGGAGAAGCGCCGCGCCGAGTTCACCAAGAACCGCACCGCGCTGCGCGAATTCGTCAGCACCGAATTCAACGCGATGTTCGACCGCGACTACGCCGCCCGCCAGGTGCTGGGCCGCCACGGTCGCGGCGCGTCCGACGAGGACGTGAAGCTGTTCGCCGACGCGCTGGCCGACAACCTGATGCAGCGCTACGGCTCGTCGCTGCTGGACTTCAACACCCGCCTGCGGGTGCGCGTGAAGTCCGAGACCCAGCTGCCGCGCGGGCTCGGCGTGAAGGTGTCCAGCGAGTTCCTGCGCCAGGGCGGCGAACCGATCCCGGTCGACTACCTGATGCGCCGCAACGGCAACCAGTGGAAGGTGTTCGACGTGATGGTCGAAGGCGTGTCCTACGTGCAGACCTTCCGCAACCAGTTCGACGCCGAGCTGCAGCGCAAGTCGATCCGCGAGGTCGCCACCGCCCTGCGCAGCGGCCAGCTGCACCCCAGCGCCAACCAGCCGTGACCGCCACGCCCGCTCCGTCGATCACGGTCGCCGATGGAACCCTGCGTTTCGCCGGGTCCCTGCGGCGCGAGGCCGTGGCCGCGCTGCGGGCGCGATTGCCGGCCTCGCTGGGCGACATCCACCGCATCGACCTGACCGGCGCCGACAGCATCGACAGCGCTGGATTGGCGCTGGTTTCGCTGGTGGCGGCCCGCTGCGCGGCCGGCGTCGCCATCGACGGCCGGCCGGCGGGTTTCGACGAATTGCGCGCCGCGTACCGGCTCGGCCACGACCTCGGCTTCGTCCGCGACTGAGCCGGACCGCACGCGCCCCCACGCCGCGACAGGACTACACTCGCGACCATGACGCTCCCCCGCCTCCTCCCCCCGGTGGCGCTCCTCGCGACGGCATTGCTGGCCACCGGCTGCGCCCCGCGGACCGCCCGTCCCGACACCCCGTCCGCGACCGCGACGATCGAAGCGCCGGCCGAAACGCCGAGCGCTGCCGTCGACGCAGCCGCCCCCGGCGATGCGCCGGCGGTGGACGACGCACCGAACCTCGCCGCGACCACGACGCCCGCAACGGACGCCATGCCGCCCGATCCGGTCGCGGCGGACGCCGGCGCCACGCCTCCGGGCGCCCCCGCCGACGCGCCCACCGACGCCGAACGCGACTACGCCGCGATCTACGGCGGCCAGGAGCCCGACGCCTACGATCCGGTCGCCGATCCCACGCTGCCGCCACCCGCCGCCGCACCGACCAGCTACGACCCGTGGGAAAAGCTCAACCGCCAGGTGCACCGCTTCAACGTCGTGGTCGACCGGCGCGTGGCGAAGCCACTGGCCACCGCGTACGTGCACGTCGTGCCGCGCCCGATGCGGCTGGGCGTGAGCAACTTCTTCAACAACCTCGGCCAGCCCGTCAGCGCACTCAACGCGCTGCTGCAGGGCAAGCCCAAACAGGCGACCCAGTCCGTGGGCCGGTTCCTGATGAACACCACGCTGGGCATCGGCGGCCTGTTCGATCCCGCCACCGCCGCCAACCTGCCCAACCGCAGCGAGGACTTCGGCCAAACGCTGGGCGTGTGGGGCTGGAAGAAATCGCGCTACATCGAACTGCCGCTGTTCGGGCCGCGCACCCTGCGCGACGTGTTCGGCATGGCCGGCGACGCACCGCTGTCGCCGACGCGGCAGATCGAGGAAGACAAGGTCCGCGTGTTCCTGCAGGGCCTGCAGCTGGTCGACGTGCGCGCACAGTTGCTGTCGACCGACAGCTTCCGCGAAGGCGCCGCCGACGACTACGCGCTGGTCCGCGATGCCTGGTTGCAGCGCCGCAACTACCAGATCGGCGAAGACCGCAAGCAGCCGCAGGACGAACCGTTGCCGGACTACCTCGAGAACGGCGACGACGCCCCGACGGTGCCCGCCAGCGCGATGCCGCTGCCGAATCCGCCGCGCTGATCGCGCTGCCGGCGCGGTTCGCCGGCGCCCGTCGTTCACGTCACTCCGCGTCAGCGGCGGCATCGTCGGCCGCAGCATCCCCGAGCAACCGGCGCGCATCGTCCGCCGGGAGTTCTTCGACCTTGCGCAGCTGGCGTTCGATCGCCCGCGTGCGCACGCCGGCCTTCTCGATGCTGCGGCGCACGGTGTCGAGCTGGCTGGTCGCGCCTTCCAGCACCACGGCGAACTTGCCGAACTCGGTCTTCACCGCGCCCAGCAGTTGGCGCACCTCGCCGGACCGTTGCTCGATGGCCAGCGTGCGGAAGCCCATCTGCAGGCTGTTGAGCAGCGCCAGCAGCGTGGTCGGCCCGACCACCGTCACCCGGAATTCGCGCTGCAACGCCTCGAACAATCCCGGCCGGCGCAGCACTTCGGCGTACAGGCCTTCGGTCGGCAGGAACAGCAGCGCGAAGTCGGTGGTGTGCGGCGGCGCGACGTATTTGTCGCGGATGCGCTTCGCCTCGACCTTGATCTGCCGCTCCAGTCCCTGCGCGGCCTCGGCCACCGCCACGGCATCGGCGCGCTCCTGCGCATCGAGCAGGCGTTCGTAGTCTTCGCGCGGGAACTTGGCGTCGATCGGCAGACGCACCGGCCCGCCCTCCTGGGTGCCGGGCAGACGCACCGCGAATTCCACGCGCTCGCTGGCGCCGGGCACGGTGGCCACGTTCTGTTCGTACTGCTCGATGGTGAGCGCCTGCTCCAGCAGCGCCGCGAGCTGCACTTCGCCGTAGATGCCGCGGGTCTTCACGTTGGTCAGCACGCGCTTGAGGTCGCCGACGCCGGTCGCGAGCTGCTGCATCTCGCCGAGGCCGCGCTGCACCTGCTCCAGCCGCTCGGACACCAGCCGGAACGATTCGCCGAGCCGCGTCTCCAGCGTCGACTGCAGCTTCTCGTCGACGGTGGCGCGCATCTGTTCGAGCTTGGCCTCGTTGCCGGCCTGCAGCTCGCGCAGTTTCTGTTCCAGCGTCGTGCGCAGTTCGCCGAGCCGCTGTTCGTTGCGTTCGGTCAGTTCGCGCAGCTGCGCGCCCAGCGTGTCGGCGAACTGTTGCTGGCGCGTGGCGAATTCCAGCCGCGCCTTGTGCGCATCGTCGCCCAGTGCGACGCGCAACTCGTCGAGGCGCTGGTCGGTGCGCGCGGTCAGGTCGCCCAGGCTGCGCCCGAAGCTCTCGATGCGCTGGCCCTGCGCCAGCGACAGGCTGTCGAGCTGTGCACGCAGTTCGCCGCGCCCGCTGCGCTGCTCCTCGCGCAGCGCCTCCTCGACCTGCGCGCGCAGCCGGTCGAGCGCGGCGTCGGGGCGGCGCAGCAGCAGGAGCACGAGCAGGACGAGGCCGATCGCGACGGCGATCAGGATCAGGACGAGCAGGAGAATCGAGGACATGGGCGCCAGTGTACCGGCGGCGCCCGGCGGGATGACGTCACCGTGACGGAAAGATGTCCGCTGTCATTTTTCCGTCACGACCACGTGCAAGGCTGGCGCCATCGCCACAGACGGAGCCGTGAATGTCGCGATTCGATCTCGGTATCACCCTGATCATCGTCGCCTTCCTGACCTGGAACACCGCATCGCGATGGCAGCGCGCCCGACGGCTGCGCTACCTGCGCGACACCCCGCTCCCACCTGGTCTGTTCGACAAGCTCCGCCGGCAACGCCCGGACATCGGCCCGGAGCATCGCCCCGCCATCGAAGTCGCGCTGCGCGATTTCTTCGCCGCCTACCTGCTCGGCGGCCGCAAGCCGGTGTCCATGCCCTCGCAGGCCGCGGACGAACTCTGGCACGCCTTCATCCTCTGCACGCGCCACTACGACACCTTCTGCCGCCGCGCCTTCGGCCGGTTCCTGCACCACACGCCGGCCGTCGTGCTGACGCGCCGTTACGACCGCAATGTCGGCCTGCGCCGGGTGTGGACGCAGACCTGCCGGATGGAAGGCATCGACCCGAAGCGGCCGACACGCCTGCCGCTGCTGTTCGTGCTGGATGCACAGGTCGGCCTCGCCGACGGCTTCCGCTACACGCTGGATTGCAACGCCCTGCGCGAAGCCGGGGCCGCGGGCGACGCCGGTAGCGGCCAATGTGCATCCGATTTCGCCAGCGACGACTTCGACGGCACCATCGATGGCCTCGGCGACGGCGGCTGCAGCGGCGATGGCGGCAGCGACGGATGCAGCGGCGACGGCGGTGGTGACGGCGGCGGTTGCGGCGGGGACTGATCGTCCGCGATGCGCCGCAGCCGCGGGCAATCAGCGCCTCAATCCACCACGCGGCAGAACACCGCCTTCAGGTAGCGGCTTTCCTGCACGTCGGTCAGCCACGGATGGTCGGCGCCGGCACCGGCGACCTTCAGCACCTGCACGGTGCGGCCGGCATAGAACGCGGCGCGGCGCAGCATGTCGAGGAACTGCTCCTCGCTGACCAGGCCGGTGCACGAGAACGTCGCCAGCAGGCCGCCGGGCTTCACCACGCCCATCGCCAGCTTGTTCATGTCGAGGTATTTCTTCAGCGCCGGAATCACCTGCTCGCGGTCGCGGGTCATCTTCGCCGGGTCCAGGATCACCACGTCGAAGCGTTCGCCGTTGTTCGCCGCATCGCGCAGCCACGGGAAAATGTCGGCCTGGATGAAGCGCGGGCGCACGCCGTTGAGTTTCGCATTGCCCTTGGCGATCTCGATCACCGCCTCGTCGATGTCGATGCCGACCACTTCGCTCGCGCCGCGCGCGGCGGCGTACACGCCGAAGCCGCCGGTGTTGCAGCACAGGTCGAGCACGCGCTTGCCCGCGCACTGGTGCGACAGCCATTCGCGGTTCTCGCGCTGGTCGGCGAAGAAACCGGTCTTGTGCGCGCCCGCGGGGTCGGCGCGGAACTTGATGCCGTATTCGGTGATGATCGCCGGCGCCGCGGGTTCGCTGCCGCGGAAGTCGAAGCTTTCCTGCTTCTGCACGTGCTCGTCGGCGAACGCGTGGAAACGGCAGCCGGGGAACTGCGCGCGCAGCGCGTCGTAGATCCACTCGCGATAGCGGAACATGCCGGCGCTGAAATACTCGACCACCAGCAGGTCGCCGTAGCGATCCACGACCAGGCCGCTGAGGCCGTCGCCCTCGCTGTGCACCACACGCCAGGCGTCGGAGACGTCATCGAGCTTCAGCACCTCGCGGCGCAGGCGCACGGCCTCGGCGATCTTCGCCGCGAACCAGTCGGCGTCGACGGGGACGTCGGGATCGCGTTCGAGCAGGCGGAGCGCGATCCGCGAATGGCCGTTGTAGAAGCCGCGGCCGATCCACGCGCCGTCCGGACCCGTCACCTCGACCAGGCTGCCCGGCTTGGGCCGCTGAGTCGGTTTCTCGACCAGCTTCTGGAAGATCCACGGGTGGCGGGACGTCCAGGCGTTGCGGAGGCGGATCTCGGGGAGCGGTGCGGCGTGCGCGGCGTTCGACGGTCTGTTCATCCGCCGTATTGTAAGCGGGTTGACGCGCCCGCCCCGGTCGCCAACAATCGCCGCTCCAGAAGGGGAGTAGCTCCCGAACGTTCCGGTCGTCAATACGGGCCCGCAAGCCCCGGCCGGACGGCAGTCGCACAAGGCATTTGATGCCGCGGCTGCGAGCGAGACCTTCGCCGCCACGGCGAAGCCTCGTTCTTCCGGTCGCTCCATGCACTTCCGGCCCGATACGACGCCCAGCCCCGCGGTTGGGCGTTTTCCGTTTCGGGAGGAATCAAATGGACACCATCGGCAATCCGTTGTTGTGGGGCGCGTTCGCCGCGCTCGTCGTCGTCGCCCTGCTCGTCGACCTGGTGCTGATGCGCCACGGCGGGCCGCACCGGGTGACGTTCAAGGAAGCATTGTTCTGGAGCCTCGGCTGGATCGGCCTGGCGCTGGCGTTCAACGCCGGCCTGTGGTGGTACGCAAGCGACACCCTCGGCCAGGTCGCAGGCGACCGCATCGCGCTGGAATTCCTGACCGGCTACCTGGTCGAGAAATCGCTGGCGGTCGACAACATCTTCGTGTTCCTGATGCTGTTCACCTACTTCGCCGTGCCCGAGGAACAGCGGCAGAAGGTGCTCGTCCTCGGCGTGCTGGGCGCGATCGTGCTGCGCGCGATCATGATCTTCGCCGGCGCGTTCCTGCTGGCGAAGTTCCACTGGATCCTCTACGTGTTCGGCGCGTTCCTCGTGCTGACCGGCATCAAGATGCTGCTGGCCGCGGGCCAGGCGCCGGACCTCGAGAAGAACCCGCTGCTGCGCTGGATGCGCGGGCACCTGCGGCTGACCAGCGACTACGCCGGCAACGCCTTCCGGGTGATGCGCGACGGCAAGGCGTGGTACACGCCGCTGTTCGTGGTGACCGCGCTGATCGGCGTGACCGACCTGATCTTCGCGGTGGACTCGATCCCGGCGATCTTCGCGATCACCGCCGACCCGTTCATCGTGCTGACCTCCAACGTGTTCGCGGTGCTGGGCCTGCGCGCGATGTTCTTCCTGCTGGCGGGCATGGCCGACCGCTTCCACCTGCTGCCCTACGGCCTGGCCGCGGTGCTGATGTTCATCGGCGCGAAGATGCTGCTGATCGACGTCTACAAGATTCCGATCGTCTGGTCGCTGGGCGTGGTGGCGGCGACGATCGGCGCGACCGTGGTGCTCAGCCTGCTGCGGCCGGCGAAGCCGGCGGGCGCCGCGTGAGCCTGCGCGAGAAGCTGCTGTGGGGCGCGGGCGGGGTGACGGCACTGTGGATCCTCGTGCTGGTGCTGCGGACGGCGAGCGGCCGTCCGCGCAGCGAATCGGGCCGCTGGGCCTGGGAAGCGCTGGGCTCGCTGCTCGAGGCCCTGTTCTGGTTCCTGTGACCGAGACGGGCCGCGGAATGCGCCGCAGCGTTCCAGCCGCGGTGTCGGCGCGCCCCTGCCGGCGGCCTTGATCGCGCCGGCCGCCGGCTCCAGAACTGCCGGATGCGCCTGCCCACCCCCGACGACACCCCCGACACCCCCGCCCAGCGCGCCGCCGACCGGCGGCGCCTGCTGCGGGCCCTCAACGCCAGCCTGGCGTTCGTGCTGCTGCTGTCGGCGGTGTTCGTGCTGCAGCAGGGCGAGGACATCGAGGCCTTCACGGTCACCCCGCACGCGATCGGCGGCCTGCTCGGCGTGCTCACCGCGCCGCTGCTGCACGGCTCGTTCGAGCACCTCGCCGCCAATGCCGGTTCGCTGCTGCTGCTCGGCACACTGGCGCTCGGGGTGTATCCCAAGGCCAGCGCGCGCGCGCTGCCGCTGATCTGGCTGGGCTCGGGGTTGGGCGCGTGGCTGCTGGGCGACCCGGACACCCATCATCTCGGCGCCAGCGGCCTGACCCACGGCCTGATGTTCCTGGTGTTCGTGCTGGGCCTGCTGCGCCGCGACCGGCCGTCGATTGCCGCGGCGATGATCGCCTTCTTCCTCTACGGCGGCATGCTGATCACGGTGCTGCCGCACGAGCCGGGCGTCTCGTGGCAGTCGCACCTGGGCGGTGCACTTGCCGGCGTGTTGTCGGCGTTGCTGTTCCGGCATGCCGACCCCGTGCCGCCGCGCAAGCGCTACAGCTGGGAGCTGGAGGAAGACGCCGCGCTCGATCCGCTGGAGCCGCCGCGCCCCGACGACGTGCCCGTGCTGTGGCATCGCCGCGAGCCGTCGGCCGATGACACGCGCGGCGTGGTGCTGCCGTTCCGGCGGCGTTCGGAGGGTGACGAGCGAGGCTGAGCGAACCCGCAGCCCGCCTGTCCGCGCAGGATTCCGACGAGCGGTCACGCACCAACCAGGGGCGCGCACCGCCGGGACGCCGCCCTGCGGAATCGATATCCCTTTTCAATCATCGACTTGCGCCCGCGCGGCATCCCGGGCGGGCGGGCCGGCACCCCGGGACCACGGTTGCACCGTGCTTTGCAAAGTGTCGCGGAACTCCGCTAACCTGAACTGGGGCTTCTGCCGCCGTATCGATCCCGTCGATCGATCGTGCGAGTGGTCGTGAGCAGGGGCACTGGATATTCCGAACGTTCCGGCATGGGCCGGGGCACGGTCCGCGAATCATGGAATCGTCGCAGACGGCGGTTCCTGCCCAAGCCAATCGACTACGGGAGCGAAGTCAGATGAACAGGAAAGCGATCTCGGTGGCACTTGCCACGTTGCTGCTGGCCAGCGGCGCCGCCTACGCCGAGCAGACCACCAACCCCGATCTCGCCGCCGCCTACGAGGCCGCCGGCGTCGATCCGACCACGCTGCCCCCGCAGGTCGATCCGAACCAGTACAGCGGTCTGCCGGACGGCGTCGACCCGAACGCGGCCCAGGGTGGCACGCTGTCGAACGACATGCAGGCGATGGTCGACCAGATCGTCAACCAGCAGAAGGGCCAGACCCTGAGCGGCGACGAAGGCCTCGCCTGCGAAGCCATCATCTGTCTCTCCAGCGCCACCCGTCCGGGCGAATGCGCGGCCTCGCTGGCCCGCTACTTCGGCATCAACCTGAGCAAGCCCTGGAAGACCATCCAGGCGCGCATCAACTTCCTGAAGCTGTGCCCCAGCTCGACCGACACGCCGCAGATGAGCAACCTCGTCGACGCGATCGGCAACGGCGCCGGCCGCTGCGACGCCGCCACGCTGAACGTCGTCAACCGTCGCTGGATCGGCGAGAACGAGTACGAAATCGACAGCACGATGCCGTCGTACTGCGATGCGTACTTCAGCCACGAGTACACCGACATCAACAGCCTGAAGCCGCACTACGTCGACCGCTTCGTGGTCCGTTCGTACACGGACAGCGAAGGCAACATCATCAACGAATACGACGGCGGCTACTGGGTCGATGGCACCACCAGCCTCCCGTCCTCGGTCGCGACGAGCAACGCGATCCCCGCTTCGAAGGACAGGGCCGGCGTCGGCTTCTGATCCTTCCGCCAGCGCGGAATGCAACGAAAAGGCGGGGGCGACCCCGCCTTTTTCGTGCCCGGATGCCGGTGGCTATCGCCAGCGGCAGGAGCAGCGCCACGGAGCGCGAGTCGCCCGCGGCATCACCGGCCCGCCGCCTGCCCCAGCTCGCGATCGTGCACCCGCGACCACAGCAGCAGCGACAGCGCGGCGCCGCACAGGCACAGGAACATGTCCCACTGCGTGTCCCACTGGTCGCCCTGGGTGGCGAGAAAGGCGTCGGCGTCGGCGCCGTAGATCAGCGCCGACCACCATTCGATCAGCTCGAAGAACGCGCTGAAGCTCAGGCACACCGCCAGCACGAGGTAGTTGAGCCAGCCGCCGCGGCGCAGCGGCGTGTGGCGCAGCAGCAGTTCGCGGGCCAGGATCGCCGGCACGAAGCCCTGCATCAGGTGGCCGACGCGATCCCACGGGTTGCGGTGCACGGGCCAGCCCAGCGCGGTGGCAGTGTCGCGCAGCCAGAAGCCCAGCGGCGTCTCGGCGTAGGTGTAGGTGCCGCCGTGGATCAGCACCAGCGCATGCGCGACCAGCAGCCAGCACAGCAGGCGGGTCAGCGGGAAGCGGCGCCAGTTCATCAGGATGATCGGCAGCGCGACCATCACCCACACCGTTTCCAGCAGCCAGGTCAGCCGATCCTTCGGCGCGATGCCGGACACGACCAGTGCGACGAGGACGATGCCGAGCTGGAGCCAGCCCTCGCGGCGGCCGGGCGGGGTGGCGATGGCAGGGGACACGGCAACGGACATGGCGACATCTCCCGCGAACGATGCCGCATGGTACGTCGCCCGTGCCGCATCGGCGTTGTCCCGATCCTTCGCCGATGCTAGCGTCCGCCATCCTCCGACCGGAACCGACGATGGCGCGCCTGCACTTCTTCGCCGCAGCCCTGCTCCTGGCCATGCCGCTGGCCGCCTGCGATCGCGGCCCCGCAACGCCCACCGCGCCCACGATCTCCGCGCCCGCGGTCGACACCGCGGCACCGCAGCCGAAGACCGCGGCCGAGCGCCGCATCGCCGAGGACGTGCGCACGCTGGCCGACGACCGCTTCGAGGGCCGCGAGGCCGGCACCCGCGGCTACGACCTGGCCGCCGAGTACGTCGCCAAGCGCTTCACCGCGATCGGGCTGGCGCCGGCCGGCGACGACGGCACCTTCTTCCAGCGCGTGCCGCTGCTGAAGGCCACGCGCGAGGCCGACGGGGCGGCGCTGGTCATCAAGCGCAACGGCCGCGAGATCGCGCTGCGCTTCCGCGACCAGTTCCTGCCCGGGCAGGACTTCGACGCGGCCGAGCACGACGTCGAGGCGCCGGCGGTGTTCGTCGGCCAGGGCGTGCACGCGCCCGACCTGGGCCACGACGACTTCGCCGGGCTCGACCTGCACGGCCGCATCGCGATCGTGTTCGGCGGCGCGCCGGCGACCTTCGGCAACGACCAGCGCGCGTTCCACAGCTCGACCCGCGAGAAGCTGCGCCTGCTGGCCGAACGCGGCGCGGTCGGCGTGGTGTTCGTGAACACGCCGAACGACGAGGCCGACACGCCGTGGGCGCGCACCGCCGACAACTGGCAGCGGCCGGCGATGCGCCTGCGCGGCCCCGACGGCAAGAGCCTCGGGACCTTCCCGCAGCTGCGTGGCATGGCGGTGGTGAGCGCGGCCGCCGCGGATCTGCTGTTCGCCGACGGCCCGCGCACCGCCGCGCAGCTGTTCACCGCGGCCGACGCCGGCACGCTCAAGGGCTTCACGCTGCCGGGCACGCTGCGGCTGGCCGCGCGCACGAAGATCGAGCCGGTCGAGTCGCGCAACGTCGTCGCGAAGCTGCCGGGCAGCGACGCCGCGCTGGCGGCCGAGCACGTCGCCTACACCGCGCATCTCGACCACCTCGGCATCGGCGCGCCGGTGAAGGGCGAGGACGGCAAGGAGGACCGCATCTGCAACGGCGCGCTCGACAACGCGCTGGGCGTGGCGATCCTGCTGGAGACCGCGCACGCGCTGAAGGCCGAGCCGAAGGCGCCGAAGCGCTCGATGCTGTTCATCGCGCTGACCGCCGAGGAGAAGGGGCTGCTCGGCGCGGAATGGTTCGCCACGCATCCGACCGTGCCGGCAGACGGCCTCGTCGCCGACCTCAACGTCGACATGCCGGTGCTGCTGGCGCCGAGCAAGGACGTGGTGCCGATCGGCGCCGAGCATTCGACGCTGAAGACCGCGCTGGAGGCCGCCGCGAAGGACGTCGGCGTGACGCTCTCGCCCGATCCGTTCCCGGAGGAAGTGGTGTTCGTGCGCAGCGACCAGTACGCCTTCATCCGCGCCGGCGTGCCGTCGCTGTACCTCGACGGCGGCACGCTGTCGGCCGACGGCGTGCGCGATCCGAAGCTGGCGCTGCGCAAGTTCCTGCGCGACCACTACCACCAGCCCAGCGACGACGCCACGCTGCCGATCTTCTGGCCCGACGCGGTGCGGCTGGCGACGCTGGAGGCGCGCATCGGCCGGCTGGTCGGCGACGCGGCGGACCGCCCGCGCTGGAACGACGGCGATTTCTTCGGCGAGCGCTTCGCGCCGAAGCGCTGAGGCCGGTCAGCCCCCCGGCGGCGGGTCGCCGGCGTCCGGCGCGACGTCGGCCTCGAACAGCTGCTCCAGCTCGCTGCGGGCGCGGCGGGCGCTTTCCAGCAGCGCCGCTTCGTCGTCGTAGATCAGGTGCTGTTTCGCGAGCAGGGTCTCGTCGTGCGCACGGAAGCGATGCATGCGATCGTCGGCCTGCTCGCGCGGGATGCCCAGCGCGACCAGCACGTCGCGGCCCATCTCCAGACCCGAGGCGAAGGTCTCGCGGGTGACGTCCGCACCGAGATCCATCAGCTGCCACGCGTGCCGGCGATCGTGCGCACGCGCGAACAGCCGCAGGTGCGGGTACAGGCGCTTCACCACGCGCGTGGTGCGCAGGCTGGCGGCTGGGTCTTCCAGCGCGTTGATGAACACCTTCGCGTTGGCCGCGCCGGCGGCACGCAGCAGATCGGGGCGCGAGGGATCGCCGAAGTAGACCTTGTTGCCGAAGCGGCGCATCACTTCCAGCTGCTCGCTGTCGGTTTCCAGCGCGATGAAGCGGATCTTCTGCGCCAGCAGCAGGCGCGCGACGATCTGGCCGAAGCGGCCGAAGCCGGCGAGGATGACCTGCGAGTCGTGGTCGGGGATCGCGTCGAACGCGCGCTCCGGCTTGCGTTCGGGATGCGCGCCCAGCCAGCGCCCCACCGCGATCATCGCCAGCGGCGTCAGCGCCATCGACAGGCCGACGATCGCCACCAGCCGGTTCTGCACGGCGTCGTCGATCAGCTGCACCTTCGCCGCTTCGGCCAGCACCACGAACGCGAATTCGCCGCCGAGGGCCATCACCGCGCCCAGTTGCAGCGCCTCGCGCCACGCCAGCCGGCCCGGACGCAGGCCGATCGCGAACAGCACCGCCGACTTCACCGCCAGCAGCGCCAGCGCGCCCAGCGCGATGGTCCACGGCTCGGCCGCGATGCGATGCAGGTCGATGCTCATGCCCACCGACATGAAGAACAGGCCGAGCAGCAGGCCCTTGAACGGTTCGATCTGCGATTCGATCTCGTGGCGGTATTCGGAATCCGCCAGCAGCACGCCGGCGAGGAACGCACCCAGGCCCATGCTGAGGCCGGCCAGCGACATGATCCACGCCGCACCCAGCACCGCGAACAGTGCACTGGCGGTGAGCATCTCCGGCACGCCGATGCGCGCGGCGGTGCGGAACAACTGGCGCAGCAGGACGCGGCCGCCGATGACCACCACCACGATCGCGCCCACCGCCTTCAACGCGCCAGTGCCGGCGTTGCCATGGCGCGCGGCCGCGCCGAGCAGCGGGATCGACGCGATCAGCGGGATCGCCGCGAGATCCTGGAACAGCAGCACCGCGAACGCGGTGCGCCCGTGCGGCGCGTTCAGCGCCTTGCGCTCGGACAGCAGCTGCAGGCTGACCGCGGTGGACGACAGCGACAGCGCGAGCCCCGTCACCAGCGCGGCCTTCCAGCCCAGGCCCAGCGCAAGCGCGATCCCGCCCAGCGCCGCGCCGCTCAGCACGACCTGCAGCGCGCCGAGGCCGAACACCGGCCGCCGCATCACCCACAGCCGCGACGGCGACAGTTCCAGACCGATGACGAACAGCATCATCACCACGCCGATCTCGCTGGCGGCCATCACCGGCTCGGCGTCGCGGATCACTTTCAGCCCGAACGGGCCCAGCACCACGCCCGCGGCGAGATAGCCCAGCACCGCGCCGAGGCCGAACCGCTTGAACAGCGGCACGGCCACGACGGCGGCGAGCAGGAAGACGAGGGCGAGCTGGAGACCGTTGCCGTGCATGACCGCGCCACGTTACCGACCGCGGCCCGCTGCGGCAACGCACGTGCGCCGATCGCCGCGTTCCGTCACTGCGACGACGCTGCGACGACGCGACATCAGCGCAGCAACGCCTGCCGCTCCGGCGCCTCGAACCACGCCAGCGCGAAACTGCGGAACGCCTGCTGCAGGCGCGTAGGATGGCGTCGCTGCGGATGCACCAGCGCCATCGGCACCTGCGCGGTCTCCCAGTCGGGCAGCAGCCGCACCAACCGACCTTCGACCAGCGCATCGCGCACCAGGTAGAACGGCAGCCGGGTCATGCCCACGCCGCGCTCGGCCGCGCGCTGCAATGCGGCGAAATTGTTGATCGCGAGGCGGCCGTGGGGACGTACCGTGCCGCTGTCGCCACCGCGCACGAACACCCACTCCGCGTCGTCGCTGAAATGGCTGTTGCGCAGCGCCGGCAGCGCGGCGAGATCGGCGGGGCGCCGCGGCGGCTCGCGCCCGGCCAGCAGCGCCGGCGCCGCCACCGCGATTTCACGCACCACCCCCACCGCGCGCACGACCAGGCGCTCGTCGATCACGCGTGCGGCGCGAAACGCGAAATCCCAGCGGCCGTCGAACAGGTCGCGCATGACGATGCTGGTGTCGATCTCCACGTCGACCTGCGGATGCCGCGCCATGAAGTCACGGACGAGGTCGACCAGGAACACTTCGCCGAACGTGGTCGAGGTGGTGATGCGCAGCACACCGCGGACTTCGTCGCGCTCGGCGGCGACGCGCTGCCGGGCCTCGTCGTAGGCCGCGCGCAGGCGGCCCACGTCCTCGGCGTGGCGATGCCCCAGCGCGGTCAGCGACAACCGCCGCGTCGTGCGCAGCAGCAGTTGCGCGCCCAGCGCCTGCTCCAGCTCGGCCACCTGCCGGCTGACGTGCGCCTTGGAGCAGCCCAGCGCCGCCGCCGCGGCGGTGAAGCTGCCGTGCTCGGCGACGGCCGCGAAGCAGAGCATCCGGTCGATATCCGACGACATTGTTTTCATGCAGAAACAGTATTTCCGCAGATCACCGGCTAATCAAGGCGAAATCTCCGGCGCAGACTGCCGGCACGCTGCCGATTGTCGGCATCCACGAACAAAGGAATCGCCATGAAACTGCTCCTCGTCGGTGCCCACGGCACCCTGGGCCGCGCCGTAGCCGCCGAACTCGGCGCACGCCACGAGATCGTCACCGCCGGCCGCTCCGCCGGTGACCTCCGCCTTGACCTGACCGACCGCGACGGCATCGCCGCGGCGCTCGACCGCATCGGCCCGCTGGACGGCGTCATCGCCGCCGCCGGCAACGTCGCCTTCGGCCCGCTGCTGGAACTCACCCCGGACCAGTGGGCGCTGGGCCTGCAGGACAAGCTGATGGGCCAGGTCCAGCTGGCGCTGCTGGCCGCGACCCGCCTCAACGACGGCGGTTCGATCACGCTCACCACCGGCGTGCTGGCGCAGGACCCGATCCGCTACGGCACCTCGGCGTCGCTGGTGAACAGCGCGATCGAGGGCTTCGTGCGCTCGGCGGCGCTGGAACTGCCGCGCGGCCTGCGCATCAACGCGGTCAGCCCCGGCGTGCTGGCCGAATCGATGCCCGGCTACGCGCCGTACTTCCGCGGCTTCGAACCCGTGCCCGCCGCCCGCGCCGCGCTGGGCTACAGCCGCAGCGTCGAAGGCGCGCAGACCGGTCAGGTGTACCGCATCGGTTGAAGCAGCAGCATCGCGCGGCGATCACGCGCCCGGCACGCGACGCCGGGCGCTCAGCCGCACATCACCGCACCGGGATCCAGGCGACCGCGGAAGCGTCGCTCGAACCGACGGCCGTCGGCGGCCTTCAGCCGCAGCGTGCCTTCGATGCTGCCGTCGGCGGCCTGCCGGAACGTCGCCTCGCCGGTCAGCGGCGTCGCGTGCTCCGCGGTTTCGGCGTACATCGCCACGCCGGTGCGATCGTCGCCCTCGGCGAAGACGACCTTGCGCTCGCCGTCGAACTGCGGCGACGACCAGACCGACAGCTGCAATGCCGGCAGCGCCGCGGGATCGACGCCGTTGCCGGCGGGCACGGACACCGTGAACGCCGCACCGTCCCACGGCGCACAGGTCCTGGCGATCCGCGCGGCCGCGACCGCCTCCGGCCGCGTCGGCGGCGCCGCGCCGCAGGCCGCAAAAGCCAGCACCAGTCCCGCACTCATCCACACGCGCCACGACGTCATGTCCGCACTCTCCGGGAGACGACCCGCGCGACCCGATGCCGGCGGTATCGATGACGCGATTGTGCACCGGACGCGCAACCGCGGCGCCTTGCAGTACGCTGGCATCTTCGCGTCCTCAGGACCTGTCGCCATGCGTTTCCGCCTGCTCGCCGCCTTCCTGCTGCTGGCCTGTCTGTTCGCGCTGCCGGGCGTCGCCTCGGCGCAGCGCATCGACCCGAAAGAGGTCGAATCCAGCCTGCTGGTGACCGGCAGGATCGACATCGCCGTCGACGGCACCGTGCTCGGCTACACGCTGGACCAACCGGGCAAACTGCAACGCACCGTGCTCAACCTCGTCGCCGGCATCGCCCCGCACTGGAAGTTCGAGCCGGTGAGCGAACCCGCGCCGCAGTCGTTGAAGATGTCGCTGCGCTTCGTCGCACGGCGACCCGACGACACCCACGTCACCGTGACGTTGAGCAGCGCGCAATTCAGCGTCCCCGATCCCGCACCCGACACCACGCTGCAGCTCGACAAGCGGAAGATGCGGATGCCGACGTATCCGAAGGAACTGGTCGAGCAGGAAATCGAAGCCACGGTGTACGTCGCCGTGCGCGTGCACCCCGACGGCACCGGCGACGCCGTCGTCCGCCGCGTCGACCTGATGGCGCGCGGCTCGAAGGCGGACATGGCACGCTGGCGCAACGCACTGGCGCAGCGCGCACTGACCGCCGCGAAGGAGTGGCGCTACAAGGTGCCCACCCGCGGCCCCGATGCCCAGCGCCCGTACTGGCACGGCAACATCCCGATCAGCTTCACGATGGAAGGCGAACCGCCGCCATACGGCGTCTGGCAAACCTATCTCCCCGGCCCCGAGACTCCGTCGCCCTGGGAAAACGAAGCCGAGAAGGACACCAACTACGACGCCGCGCCGCCCAACAGCATCACCGGCACCTCGACGGCCCGGCGACTGCTGACGCCGCTGTCGAAGGAGTGATGCGAAGACGCTATTGCGTTCCCGGCGGCGGATCGGATGCGTCGATGACGATCGCCCCGCTCGTCGGGATGGACGCTGCATCCGGAGCAGCTCCGCTTCGGACAATCCAACGCACGCGACTTTCGTGATACACGTCACGTCCACGGCGTCACCCACAAGGAGCAGTGCCATGACCCATGAACCATCGAAGGAATCGTCGGACATCGTGATCCGGATCGGCAGGCCGCAGATGCGCGTCCTGTCGCTGCTGCTGGTGCTGTCTGCCGTGTACAGCGGACAGCGGCATGTCGACGATTTCTTCCGCGGCGTCTTCGAGGGCTACGAGCAGGGACAGTCCCGGCACGCACACGTGCAGGGCGGCTTCGTCGACAGCGCGATCAAGAGTTACGACGAGTCGCAGAAAGCACACCGCTGAGCCTGTGCGGCTCGACGCGAGCTTCGTCGATGACCCAGCCCGCAGCATTCGCGGCGGGAAGGTCCGTTGAAGCCGCGCATGCCGTTGTCCGGGCAAGGTGACAGCAGAATCCGGATGAAGACGTTCGTGCGTCGACGCGTTCGTATCCGATCGCTGGATGACACGACCGACGGCAGCGTCGTTGCACCTGGCGCGCGTTTCCGGGCAGGAACCAGCGTCTGCCATACGCAGATCAAGCGCTGATGGCAGCTCTCGCTTTGCGCACGATGGCGACGCCTGTCGCGAAATGCGACCATTTGCGGTCCGTGGCAAGCAGCGCCGTACCGGCGCGCCCCATCCAGAGAGACCGTGAAGACACCCCAAGGTTTGCAGGCGCTGATCGACGACGGCGTCATCGATGAAGTGCTGCGACCGCTGAAGAGCGGCAAGGAAGCGGCGGTATACGTCGTTCGCAGCGGCGATGACGTGCGTTGCGCCAAGGTCTACAAGGACATGGCGCAACGGAGCTTCCAGCAGCGCGTGCAGTACCAGGAGGGCCGCAAGGTGCGCGGCAGCCGCGAAGCGCGTGCGATCGGCAAGGCCACGAAGTACGGGCGCAAGCAGCAGGAAACCGCCTGGAAGAATACCGAGGTCGATGCGCTCTACCAGCTGCGCGACGCCGGCGTGCGCGTGCCCGAGCCCTTCGGCTATTACCACGGCGTGCTGGTGATGGCATTGGTCACCGATGCCGAGGGCTTCTCCGCGCCGCGCCTGGGCGAGATCGAACTGGACGCGGAGCAGGCGCGCGAATTCCATCGCATCCTGATCCGGCAGGTCGTGCTGATGCTGTGCTGCGGGCTGATCCACGGCGATCTGTCGCCCTACAACGTGCTGGTCGATGCGAACGGGCCCGTGGTGATCGATTTCCCGCAGGTCGTCAGCGCCGCCGGCAACAACGCCGCGCGGACCATGCTGCTGCGCGACGTCAACAACCTGACCGCCTACCTCGGACGCTGGGCGCCGGAGCTGCTGGACACCTGGTACGGCGAGGAAATGTGGGCACTGTTCGAGGCCGGCGAATTGCGGCCGGACACCGAATTGACCGGCGAGTTCACCGCGGACGAAGGCGACATCGACCTGGACAGCGTGCGCCACGCCATCAACGATGCGCGCGAGGAAGCGTTGATCCGCCAGCAGGGTCGCGAAGCGGCAGAACAGGACGACTGAGGCGACCAGCCGCCAGCGCGGCCCGGGTTCAGAACTTCTCGCCGACCGGCAGGTAACGCCATGCGCCGGGCGGCATCGGGCCGTTGGGGCCCTTGCCCAGTCCGATCTTGCCGATGCGCAGGCGGCGGATCGACAGCACGTTCAAACGGACCTGCGCGCACATCGCACGCAATTGCCCGTCCCGCGCGCCCTTGATCGCGAAGCGCAGCCGCGTCTCGCTCTGCCAGCTGACCTTGCACGGCGGCAGCTCGCGGCCACTCAGGCTCAAGCCGTGGTTGAGCTTCCGCAGACCGTAGGGCGCGATGTCGCCGGCGACTTCGACGATGTACTCGTGCTCGATCTGATCGGCGTCCTCGGTCAGGCGGCGCCAGACCCGGCCATCCTGCGTCAGCACCATCAGGCCGCTGGCCTCGGCGTCCATCGACACCAGCGGCGTCAATCGATGCAGATGGCGGCGGAGCATGCGCACACCACTGGGATCGTCGGCCCAACACGTGTCGGACCGCACCAGCACACTGGCCGGGCTGCGCCCGTCGATCGCATCGAAGCCGGAGGGCTTGTGCAACAGGATCGTCGCCGGCTCCACCGGCTCCAGGCGCGCCTCGGGATCGAGCTCCACGTGCTCCGTCGTCACTTTGTGCTGCGGCGCCTCGATCACGTCGCCCTCCACCGTCACCCAACCATTGCGGATGTATTGCTCGGCTTCGGCGCGCGAACAACCGAACAATGCGCTGACGCGATGGGCAAGTCGAACGGGAGGCGACATGGAGACGGCCGGGAACGGGGTGTGCAGTGTAACGGCCGGGAAGGTGCTGCCGCGGGAAGATCGGGCGGAAGCGGACGTTCGATGTTGCCCCGTAGCCCGGGCAAGGCCGCAGGCCGCACCCGGGAATCCCTGGTTGTTCACCCCGGGTGCGCTTCGCTTGCCCGGGCTGCTCGCTTGCTATTTTAACTTCGCACCAGCGAGCATCTGAAGGATTTTGGAGTAACGCTGCCAATCGGAAGCCGACTCCGTCGGCATCGATCCGTCGCTGTAGAAGAAGAACAGTCCAGGATCATCAGGTCTATCTGGAATGTCGTAGACCGCCAACTTCCGTAATGCAGCGACAGTCCGCGCATTGATTGCCATGCGATCAGGATGGTTGTCATAGTCGACTCATTCTTTCCCCGTTGTTCCCAGCGGCTTGTCGTTTCGATTGAGGATCAGCCACTTGCCGTCCTTGGTCTTCTGCATGCAGTACGGAAAATGAGTGTGTGCAACACGACCGATCGGCATGGAACTTTCCCCTGTATGAATTTATCGATCAAAATATGCTGTAGCCGGCTCTCTTCAAAAATAGAATTTTTGATATACGAAAGCCGGCCTTGAGATACAAGCAGCCGCCTGATCACCGAAATAAATCAAATTCATTTCGTCGTCCACCTGTAAAAACTGACAGCCCCATCACCCGCACGAGTTCCCCACCCTCGCCGCCCTGAAATACCGCCGCAAATGATGGTCCGCGCCGACCATGACGCCGGCGCCGGTCCAGACGTTGTTGTCGTTGTTGGTGCCGACGGTGATGCCGCAGACGTGGTAGCGGTCGGCGGCGTCGATCTGCTGCAGGGGGACGGCGCCGATCTGCGCCCAGTCGCCGGGGGCGATGCGCGACCACAGCTTGTGGCCGCTGTCGATCGCGAACAGCGAGGCGTCGCTGCCGATGGCGACGTCGAGCATCGGGCCGGTGGTGGGCGAAGCGATCGGCTGCCAGGTACCGTCGAAGTAGAAGAGCTTGCCGTCTGGATCGAGGCCGGCGATGTACTGCGCCGAGCCGACCGACACTTTCCGCATCGTGCCGGATACGGACAGCCATTCGGTGCCGTTGAAGTTCCAGATCCCGTGGTTCGCGTCGACGCCCCACAGCGTGCCGTCGATGCCGACGGAGATCGACGCCAGGTTGCCGCCGGCGATGCGCTGCCACGTGCTGCCGCCCCATTCGAGGTAGCGGTTCCGCTGCACGTCGAGCACGTACATCTTGTGCGCGTCGATCGCGAAGACGTCGAGCACCTGCGGGAAGTTGGCAAGACGCTCGTACACCGAAAAACCGGCGAGCCGTACCGGCGGCTGGCCGTCGACCAGCAGCGTGCCGTCCGCGGCGATGCCGACGCAACTGCAGGTGCCGGGCGTGTCGAGCATCTGCCACACGCCACCGCCCAGCACGTACAGCAGGCCGTTGTCCCAGCCGTAGACCAGGCCGTCGTTGCCGGCGGTGATGCCGTACAGCCGCGGCGTGTTGGTCGCGACCACGTGCCACGTGGTGCCGTCGAGTCGCAGCGTCCGATTGTCGCTGGATTGCAGCCATACGGTTCCATCGGGCGCGATCGAGATCCACTGCGCGTCGGGCGCGCCCGGCACGCGTGCGAACGCGGTGCCGTTCCAGCGATACGGTGCACCCGGGCCGCCCCACCAGCCGCTGGTGTTGTCGATCGTCCACGCATCGCCGCCGTTGCCGACCGCGATGAACAGCGCGTTCGCGCCGCCATTGGGGCGCAGCTGCCAACCGTCGTTGTTCGCCCACTGGAAAATGTTGCCGTGATCGTCCACGCCCCACACGCCGCCATCGGGCGCGACCGCGGCATGCCAGATCGGCGCCCACGGCGTCGGCGTGAGCGGCGTGTCGACGAGGCGGTAGAGATCGCCTGCGGTGCCGAGGCCATAGATCGTCTCGACGTTGGCGACCGCGACGCAGGTGATCGCCTGCGAGGGCTCCGGCTGGATCGCGCCGTTGCCGAGGAAACGCAGCGCCTGCTGCGCCGTTTTCACTGCCCAGAGACTGCCGTCGTTGCCGTTCGCGGCCATCCGGTACTTCGCCATGCGCTGCTCCTGCGTCTGTCCTGCGGAAAGGGAATCGGCGCCCGCGTGTGCCATACACGATGCCGGCGGAGCGCAGACGAGAAGCGTGCCGCGATGCGCGATGCGCGATGCGCGTGCAGCAAAAGGACGATCGGATCTGGAGCGAGGCACGCACCGGCGGCCTTCCCTGACGCGACCGCGTGTTCCCCTGTCGGCGCGCCGTGCATGCAGGCGCCTCGGGGAGGAGGACGTGATTTCGAGGCGCATGCGGTCAAGCGCGCACGGCAGCGAGGGGTGTGTTGGCCCGGATCGGCATCGCGACGGTCGCGGCCGGCGATCGGCGGTGGCTCGTGGGACCGCCACGCCTATAATCCCGCAACGCTGATCGAATGGACCGTTCAGACATGAAAGAAACGCCGGGTTGGGTGCAGGATGTGTTCCTCGTCGTCCACGACGACGACGACACGCCGTTTGAAGGACTGGCCGCGCTGCTCCGGCGCTGCGTCGGATTCGGGAAAGACAATGCCGAAAGCTGGGCGCGACACATCGATCGCAACGGCAGGACGAAGATCGGGCCATGGACGCGGACCATCGCCGAGACGATCCATGGCGAAATGACGCGCCTGGCGCCGGAATACGGATGCGGGACGCTGCGGGTGTCGCTCGAGGACGATGCCGAGGACGACGTGCCGCCGGACGCGGCACGCCACACGCGCAAGGCCCATCAGGTCATCGACGAAGTGTTCCGTGGCTGGCCCGCGGACAGCCTGGTGATCGTGCGGCGCGAGTTTCCGGCGTACCTGCGCGTGGACGTGCAGCTCGCGCTGGACGCGCTCACGGCAGGTGCGCGTCGCGTGGGCGTCCATGGCCGCAACCGGTACGACGCGTCGGACATGGCGACGCTCGTGTCCGAGCGCGATCACGCCAAACTGGTCGGCGCGATCCAGTACGAGGACGTCGACATCGGCGAAGGCCGCCCAGTGCGCCTGGCGACGAATGCGCTCTCGCTGGTCGAGGACGGCGAGGTGCCGCTCGCCGTGTGGGTGAACACCGGGTCCGAGTTCACCCAGGTGCCGCAGCTGAACGTCGAGATCCTGTCGCCACCGGGCGAAGCCGCGGCCGCTCGCACCACGATGATGCTCGACGCGATCGAGGCCGCCATCGCGCAGGGACGCAGCTACCGCGGAAAAGTGCTGTCGCTCGAAGCCAGCGAAAGTTATCGCGGCATGGCGGCGAACGCGCTGACCGTGCATTTCCGCACACCGGTGGGCGAGGACGAACTGGTGCTGCCCGACGCCGTGAAGCAGGCGCTGGAGCGGCACATCGTCGGCTTCGCCGCGGAGCGCGAGGCGCTGAAATCGTTCGGGCAATCCGGCCGCAAGGGCGTCCTGCTGTACGGCCCGCCCGGCACGGGCAAGACCCACACGATCCGCTATCTCGCCGAACGCCTGCGCGACCACACCACGTTCCTGGTCACGGCGGAGCAGGTCGGCATGATCGGCACCTATTTCCGATTGGCGAGGCTGTTCGCGCCGTCGATCCTGGTGATCGAAGACGCCGACCTCATCGCGCGCCAGCGCGACGACATGTCGTCGGCCTGCGATGAAGTCATGCTCAACCGCTTGCTCAACGAAATGGACGGCCTGAAATCCGACGCCGACCTGTTCGTGATCATGACCACCAACCGTCCGCAGGCGCTGGAAACCGCGCTGATCCAGCGCCCGGGCCGGATCGACCATGCCATCGAAGTCCCGGTGCCCGACAGCGATTGCAGGAAGCGCCTGCTGCGGCTCTACGGCAGGGGTCTCGACATCGATCCGAAGGCCGCCGCCGATCTCGTCGCGCGCACCGACGGCGTGAGTGCGGCCTTCATCAAGGAAATCGCGCGACGCCTCGCCCAGCAATCCATCCGAGCGGGCCATCCGGGGCGGGTCGATGCCGCCGACCTCGATGCCGTGCTGGACGAGATGCTGACCGAGCGCGAAGGCCTCAACCTGCGGCTGCTGGGCGGCGCGAGCGTCGACACGGCGTGAGGCGCATGGCGCGACGCGCAAAGAAAAGGCGCCGGTCTCCCGGCGCCTTCCTGCCACGACACTTCATTGCACCCTGGCGTCCTCGTAGCCGTGGAACGACAGGGTGGCCTCCGCGCGGCCCTGCGTGAGCGAACGCAGCGCGGTGGCGTAGCCGGCGAGTTGCGCCGGAGACAGCCCTTCCTGAGAATCAGCCGGGACGCCGCACGGAATCGAAGGAATGAACATACGTCCGCTGCTTTTCGTTCTCGCCCTGTCCTTGGCACTGCCTGCATTCGCGGTCCCACCCCCGACTGCACCCGTCGCATCCGAGCAAGCGGATGTCACGCAAACTGCGCGAATCGAAAAGGTGCAGGCGCAGGTGGACGCCTTGGACCGCGAGGTTACGATCCTCAAGGAAGTCTCGGACAGCCGACTTAATTCCCAGGACCAGCGCATCAGCGATCTCGGCACACTGGCCGACCAGCAGGGCAACTACATGTCTGGCATCGCGAATGTAACGACATGGGTCGGCACCCTGATCACCCTGATCGCGATCGCCACGGGCTTCATCATCTACTTCAGCGTGAAGGAGCGCGCTTCGGCAGAAGCGGAAGCGGCGGCAAAAAAGTGGTTCACTCAACATGCGCAAGATTTGGAAACGCAAATATCGACACTTGTGAGTGAGGCAAATTCATTGCAGGCACAAGTCGGCGGTCTGCAACAAAAAGCCAATCAAGCACATGAAAGCATCGATCGCACGGCGACCGAAGTGGACGATCACGCCAAACAAGCCCGCAAACGTTTTGAGCAGGCTGAGCAACAAATTTTTTCGTTTGCAGGCGCTGGCCCGGAAAAGCGACAAATCGACCCTTCCACTATAGAAGCCGTGGCGGAAGCCAATCGCGCCCTGGATGAAAAACCACGGTCTGATTTCACCCAAGAAGATCATTTCGCACGCGGCCTAAGAGAGTACCTCGCCAAAGATTACGTATCCTCATTGTCGAGCTTTGACAGCGCACTCTTGAGCGCATCAAGCACGCCTTCGACATCCGAGCAGAAGGCAAGATTCATGTTTGGACGCGGCATCGCCTTAGCCGAGCTTAATCGGCCTAATGAAGCTATTTCCGTTTTTGAAGAAATCGATCATAGCTATGGCCATGAACCCGACATAGCACTGCGTTTTTTGGTCGCCATGGCCTTAAACAATAATGGCATCATACTTTCACAAATTGAACGCAAAGCCGAAGCGCTCAAGATCTACGACACAGTTGATCAACGTTACGGGTCCGACCCAGACCCCAACCTACGCGCACAGGCCGCTCAGGCCCTAGGAAACAAAGGCGCCACGCTTGGCCTGCTCGAACGCAATGCCGAGGCACTTGCTGTTTACGATATTGTTGGCGAGCGTTACGGGACTGATCCACACCCCGCCCTGCGCGCGACGGTCGCCCTGATGCTGTTCAACAAGGGGATCGCCCTCGGACAGCTCGGAGATCATTCCGAAGAGATTAAGGCTTACGATACGATCGACCAGAGTTATGGTGATGACACTAACACTGACATGCGCGTGCAAGTTGCTAGCGCACTATTCAACAAGGCAGTCATCCTTAGCCGACTCGAAAGGAAGGCTGAAGCTCTATTAGTCTACGACCTGATCGACCTGCGTTACGGCAGAGACATCAACTCCGACTTGCGCGCGCAGGTTGCCAAGGCCCTGTTCAACAGGGCTGTTGCCCTCAGTCAACTCGAACGAAAATCCGAAGCAATCGCGATTTACGATTTGATCGTTCTACGCTACTCCAGCGATCCTAATGCCGCCCTGCGCTTGCCTGTCGCTCAAGCACTGGCAAATAAGAGCGCTATTCTTGGGAAACTCGGGCGGAGAGAAGAAGCCCTTTCGGCATGCGATACAGTAGACCTGCGTTATGGTTCCGACCAAGACCCAGCTCTTCGCCTACATGTCGCCATTGCCCTATTCAACAAGGGCATCGCTCTCGGACAGCTAGAACGCAGCGAAGAGGAAATAGCGATCTACGACATGATCGCTCAGCGCTACGGAGCGGACGCGGATTCAACCATACGCGCTCAGGTCGTCAAAGCCCTAAACAACAAGGGCATAACTCTGGGGAAGCTCGAACGCAGCGCTGAGGAAATTGTGGTCTACGACATGATAGACCAGTGTTTCGGATTGGACCTTGATCCGGCCTTACGCGCCGAGGTTGCAACGGCACTCAACAGCCGGGCATTCGCTCGCATCATGCTGGCCAAGAAGCGTTGGAATATCACAGGAGAGCGTGGCGATAATTTGTCTGGAGCCATCAACGATTTGCGCCGCGCTCAGTCGCAATGCGCGGATGATCACTTGGCGATGGTACTAGGCAATCTTGGCTATGCCCTGTTCCTGAGCGACACGGATGAAGAAGCAGCTTTGCACACTCGCGAGTGTCTGCGCTTGGGTCGAGAGCCCATCCTGAATGCACAACGTGAGGATGCACGAAAGAATCGCGTGGAACCCCGAGATACGGAGTACGAAAGGCTGCTTGAGCAGTTGTGGACTGATATTTCCAACGAAACGGCAAGTCCCGCATGAGACGAATGGAACAAGCACCAGAACGCG
Organism: Lysobacter sp. DMC104; assembly: GCF_056313665.1. Classification (NCBI taxonomy): domain Bacteria; kingdom Pseudomonadati; phylum Pseudomonadota; class Gammaproteobacteria; order Lysobacterales; family Lysobacteraceae; genus Lysobacter; species Lysobacter sp. DMC104. The sequence continues at coordinate 51,924 of NZ_JBQUZW010000005.1, forward strand.
AACAGCCCGTATGAGGCGGGGCGTCCGGGGCGACGCGTGCGATGCAGATCAGCGCCGAATCGATGCGAAGAACTCGTCGCAGGACTCGGTGTTCTTCACCTTGTCGAGCAGGAATTCCATCGCCGCGATCTCGTCCATGCCGTGCAGCAGCTTGCGCAGGATCCGGATCTTCTGCAGCAGGTCGGGGCGATCAGCAGGTCCTCGCGGCATGTGCCGCTGAGGTTGACAGCTCGCGGCGGCGTCAACGCGGCACGGATGGGACGCTGCGTCCGGTGCCAAACGCGAACGCCCCGCACGAGGCGGGGCGTCCGGTGCAACGCAGGCGATATGGATCAGCGCCGCATCGAGGCGAAGAACTCGTCGTTGGACTTGGTGTTCTTCATCTTGTCGAGCAGGAATTCCATCGCCGCGATCTCGTCCATGCCGTGCAGCAGCTTGCGCAGGATCCAGATCTTCTGCAGCAGGTCGGGTTCGATCAGCAGGTCCTCGCGGCGGGTGCCGCTGAGGTTGACCGCGATCGCCGGGTAGACGCGCTTCTCGGTGATGCGGCGGTCGAGGTGGATTTCCGAGTTGCCGGTGCCCTTGAATTCCTCGTAGATCACCTTGTCCATCGCGCTGCCGGTGTCGACCAGGGCGGTGGCGATGATGGTGAGGCTGCCGCCTTCCTCGACGTTGCGCGCGGCGCCGAAGAAACGCTTCGGGCGATGCAGGGCGTTGGCGTCGACGCCGCCGGTCAGCACCTTGCCGGAGCTGGGCACGACGTTGTTGTAGGCACGGGCGAGGCGGGTGATCGAGTCGAGCAGGATCACCACGTCCTTCTTGTGCTCGACCAGGCGCTTGGCGCGTTCGATCACCATTTCCGCGACCTGCACGTGGCGGGCGGCGGGTTCGTCGAAGGTCGAGGACACCACTTCGCCGCGCACGGTGCGCTGCATTTCGGTGACTTCTTCCGGACGCTCGTCGACGAGCAGCACGATCATGTGCACGTCGGGATGGTTGTAGGTGATGGCGCTGGCGATCTGCTGCATCATCATCGTCTTGCCCGCCTTGGGCGGCGAGACGATCAGCGCGCGCTGGCCCTTGCCCTGCGGCGCCATCAGGTCGAGGATGCGGCCGGTGATGTCCTCGGTCGAACCATCGCCGCGTTCCAGGCGGAAGCGCTTGCGCGGGAACAGCGGGGTGAGGTTCTCGAACAGGATCTTGTTCTTCGACGCTTCCGGCGGTTCGCTGTTGATCGTGTCGACCACGGCCAGCGCGAAGTAGCGTTCGCCGTCCTTCGGCCAGCGGATCTTGCCGGCGATGTAGTCGCCGGTGCGCAGGTTGAAGCGGCGGATCTGGCTGGGCGAGATGTAGACGTCGTCCGGGCCGGCGAGGTAGCTGGCCTCGGCCGCGCGCAGGAAGCCGTAGCCGTCGGGCAGGATCTCCAGCACGCCGTCGGCGGCGACGCCGTCGCCATGGCGGGTCAGCACCTTGAGGACGGCGAAGATCACGTCCTGCTTGCGGGCGCGGGCCACGCCCTCCTGGATGTTCAGCTGATCGGCGACGTCCAGCAGCTTGGGCGTGGGCATCCGCTTGAGGTCGCTGAGCGAGTACTGCGGGAAGCCTTCGGGCACGGCCGGCACCTGCCGCGGCTGGAACGACTGCGCCTGGCCGCCGCCACCTTGCTGGAACTGGTTGCCACCGTTGCCGTTGTTGCCCTCGCCGCCTTCGCCGCCTTCGTTCTGGTCGCGGTTGCGGAAGCGGTCACGGCGGTTGCGGAAGCGGTCGCGGCGGTTGTTGTTGTTGAAGCGCTCGCCGCCCTGGCCTTGGCCGGCGTTCTGGCCGCCGGGCTGGCCGGTGCTCTGACCGGCATTCGCGCCGCCGCCGTGCGAATGGCTTTGGGAGGACGGCTCGTCGCCGCCGGTTTCGATGTGGGAGAGCGCGAAGCTGCCGGCCGAGGGTTCGGGCTGCGGCGCAGGCTGGGCCACGGGCGGCGCGGTGAAGGCGGGTGCCGGGGCGGCTGCCGGAGGCGCGGGCGGCGGGGTCACCGGCTGCGGCGCTTCGGGGAGCGGAATGTCGACCTGGACGGCGGTCTTGGCCACGCGCGGTTTGCGCACGCGCTTCACGGCGCTATCGCCGGATTCGGGGGTCTTGTCGGACAAGCGGAAGTCCTCGCGTCTGCGAGCGTCCGCAGTGCGCGGACGGGGATGCGGTGGGGAGTGGGTGGTCGGAACGACGGAGAAATGCGGCGCAGATGGCGCGTCTCGCGGCAGAAGCTAGCACCGGCGCGGCGCGGCGGCAAGCGCCGGGGGAGGCCGCGATTCAGGCACCGCGACAGGCGGCACGGAATTCCGCCGGCACCGCCGCGCCCCGGAGGCGCGGCGGCAGGAGGGTGTCAGAGCGCCTTGTCGATCAGCTGGGCGAGGTGCTGCTTGCCCACGGCGCCGATCTGGGTGCCGTGGATCTGGCCGCCCTTGAAGGTCAGGAGCATCGGGATGCTGCGGGCGTTGAAGCGGCGACCCAGGTTCGGATGGGCCTCGACATCGACCTTCACGATCTTCGCCTTGCCCGCGTATTCGTCGGCCAGCTGGTCGAGCAGCGGGGCGATCATCTTGCAGGGGGCGCACCACGGGGCCCAGAAGTCGACCAGGACGGGCACGTCGGACTGCAGGACGAGCGCGTCGAAATCGGCGTCGGTGGCATGGGCAATCTTGTCGCTCACTTCGGATCTCCGGAAAGGCGTGCGGGGCGCCGGGGCGCGCCGGTGGGGTCGGTCGGGGGGGCAGGCTGCTACACTGCGGGTTTGCACCGCCGGCTTCAAGGGTCGCATCCCGGGGGCCGAGCGCCACATTCCCGGTCGTGCGCGAAGAGCGGCAGTCTGCTGCCGACGCCCCTCACGCGCAAGCGCACACCCGGCATCCCGCCGCCGCGCAGACCAGCCAAGACGCCAGGACATGAGCGACAAGCCCTTAACCGACATCATCTTTCCTTCCTTCGACCTGCATCCGGCGCTGCTCGCCGGGCTCGAAGCCGCCGGGTTCACCCGCTGCACCCCCATCCAGGCCCTGACCCTGCCGGTGGCCCTCGCCGGCCGCGACGTGGCCGGTCAGGCCCAGACCGGCACCGGCAAGACGCTGGCCTTCCTGGTGGCGGTGATCAACCGCCTGCTGACCCGCCCGGCGCTGGCCGAGCGCAAGCCGGAAGACCCCCGGGCCCTGATCCTGGCCCCGACCCGCGAGCTGGCGATCCAGATCCACAAGGACGCCATGAAGTTCGGCGCCGACCTGGGCCTGAAGTTCGCCCTCGTCTACGGCGGCGTCGACTACGACAAGCAGCGCGCCCTGCTGCAGGCCGGCGCCGACGTGATCATCGCCACACCGGGCCGGCTGATCGACTACGTGAAGCAGCACAAGGTGGTCAGCCTGCACGCCTGCGAGATGTGCGTGCTGGACGAAGCCGACCGCATGTTCGACCTCGGCTTCATCAAGGACATCCGCTTCCTGCTGCGCCGGATGCCCGAGCGGACCATCCGCCAGACCCTGCTGTTCAGCGCCACCCTCAGCCATCGCGTGCTGGAGCTGGCCTACGAGCACATGAACGAGCCCGAGAAGCTCGTCGTCGAGGCCGAGTTCATCACCGCCGCGAGGGTGCGGCAGAAGATCTACTACCCTGCCGACGACGAGAAGATCCCGCTGCTGCTGGGCCTGCTCTCGCGCAGCGAGGGCGCACGGACGATGGTGTTCGTGAACACCAAGGCGTTCGTCGAACGCGTGGCGCGGTCGCTGGAACGCGCCGGCTACCGGGTCGGCGTGCTCAGCGGCGACGTGCCGCAGAAGAAGCGCGAGTCGCTGCTGAAGAAGTTCCAGGCCGGCCAGCTGGAGCTGCTGGTCGCCACCGACGTGGCCGCGCGCGGCCTGCACATCGACGGCGTCAGCCACGTCTACAACTACGACCTGCCGTTCGACGCCGAGGACTACGTCCACCGCATCGGCCGCACCGCCCGCCTGGGCGCCGAGGGCGACGCGATCAGCTTCGCCTGCGAGCGCTACGCGATGAGCCTGCCGGACATCGAGCGCTACATCGACCAGAAGATCCCGTCCGAGCCGGTGACCCGCGAGCTGCTGACCGCGCTGCCGCGCCCCGAGCGCGTCCGTCCGCCGGCGCCCGCCGAGGGCGAAGCCGCGGGCGAAGAGGACAGCGACGACAGCATCAGCACGATCTTCCGCGAGGCCCGCGAAGCCCGCGCCGCCGACGAGGCCAAGCGCGGCGGTGGCCGTCGCGACGGCGGCGGTCGCAGCGGCCCGGGCGCCCGCAGCGGCAGTCGCGGTGAACGTTCAGGCGGCCCGCGCCGCGAAGGCGGCCGCAGTGAAGGCGGTACTTCCGGCGAAGCCCGCGGCGATCGTCCGCCCCGCACCCCGCGCCCGCCGCGCGATCCGGCCGCGCAGGCGCCCGTCGCCAACGCCGCGACCGCACCCGACGCCGCACCCGCGGTGCCGCAGGCCGAAGGCGACCGCCCCGCGCGCAAGCGCCGGCGCCGTCGCGGCGGCAAGCGCATCGAAGGTGCCGAAGGTGCCCAGGCCGTCGGTCAGGCGGTCCGCGCGATGGAGACGCCCGCCCCGGTCGCCGTCGGCGGCAAGCCCGCGCCGGCGCCTGCTTCCGCACCGGCCGCGGCCCCGGCGCCGTCGTCGCTGCTGTCGCGGATCGGCAACAAGCTGAAGTCGCTGGTGACGCGGGCGCCGAGCTCGCGGCATTGAGTCTTCTCCGGAACGGGCGGGACGGCATGTCCTCGCCCCCCGGAATCGTCCTGCCTGCCCTCGATCGCATCATGGAACTCGGAAACGAACCCCTCGTCTTCAGAAGCGCAGGCCACCCGACCACCCGGACAGCCGCCGACATCGCGATGACTTACACCGGCGGGATCGTCATGCGCCGCTGGGCCGCGACGTGGATCGACTTCCTCGTGCTCGGCGCGATCCTGATGGTCCCGGACGGCGTGTTCGGGAACGCGTTCTACCAGCGCACGATCGCGATCTGGCTGTCCCTGTTCGTGCTGTACATCCCGCTGTGCGAATGGCTGTTCGGCAAGACGCTGGGCAAGCTCGCGGTCTTCATCCGCGTGGTCGACGCGCAGGGCAACAATCCGTCGATCGTGCAGACCCTCGCGAGGACCGTGCTGCGACTGATCGAAGTCAATCCGCTGTTGATGGGCGGCATCCCGGCGGGCATCGCGGCGCTGGTCTCGAAGCACCACCAGCGACTGGGCGACATGGTCGCCGGCACCTACGTGCTCCGGGACCCGGATGTGCGGGAATTGCGCAGCCGCACCCGCGTCTGACACCTGCCGGCAGGGTCGCCCGGGCCAGAGCGACGACGAATGCCGCCGCACGGTTTGGTCCTGCGGTCGGCTGCCGCTACTCTGTCGCGCATGACCGTCCTCCGCTTCGACAACGTCAGCAAGCAGTACCCCGGCGGGCATGTCGCGCTGCGCGACCTCAGCTTCGCGGTGAACCGCGGCGAGATGCTGTTCGTGACCGGGCACTCCGGCGCGGGCAAGAGCACGCTGCTGAAGCTGATCCACCTGTCCGAGCGCCCGACCCGCGGCGCGGTGCTGTTCGGCGAGCGCAACCTGCGCAACGTGACCGGGCGCGGCGTGGCGATGCACCGGCGCGAGGTCGGCGTGGTCTACCAGGACCACCGGCTGTTGACCGACCGCACCGTGGCCGAGAACGTGGCACTGCCGCTGCAATTGCGTGGTCTGCGCCGCGACGAGATCCGCAAGCGCGTGCGCAGCGTGCTGGACCGGGTGAGCCTGGGCACGCGCAGCGAGGCGCTGCCGACCCAGCTGTCCGCCGGCGAGCAGCAGCGCGTGGGCATCGCGCGGGCGCTGGTGGGCGAGCCGTCGCTGCTGGTCGCGGACGAACCGACCGGCAACCTCGACCCCACGCTGTCGGCCGAGATCATGGCGCTGTTCGCCGGGCTGCCCGAGCGCGGCACCAGCGTGCTGGTGGCCAGCCACGACCTGGCGCTGGTCAAGCGCATGCGCAAACGGGTCCTCGTCCTGAACCAGGGCGCGCTGGTCGACGACATCAGCCCGGAGGAACTGGCCGATGGCTGAGCGCGCCGCGGTGACGACGAAGCCGCGCTCGCGGGTCGCGGCGTGGGCCGACCACCACCTGCACAGCCTGGGCGCGAGCCTCGGCCGAATGGCGCGCCGGCCGTGGGCCACGCTACTGACGGTCGGCGTGATGGCAGTCGCGCTGGCCCTGCCGCTGGGCCTGTGGCTGGTGCTGGACAACGTGGCGCGGCTGGGCGGGCAGGTGGAACGTGCTCGCGAGGTCACGGTGTTCCTGAAGCAGGCGGTCCCGGTCGACCGCGCCCGCGCGCTGGCGCAGGACCTGCGCGGGAAGCCGCAGGTCGCCGATGTCACGCTGCGCACGCCCGACGACGGCCTGGCGAGCCTGCGCACCGGCGCCGCCGCGGACCTCTACGCCGAGGCCGTCGCCACCGTCGGCGACAACCCGCTGCCGAGCGTGCTGATCGTGCGGCCGCGCGGCGACGAGCGCGCGCTGGCGACGCTGCTCGAAGCGCTGCCGGAGACCGACTTCGTGCAGCACGACGCGATCTGGCGCGATCGCCTCGACCGCTGGCTGGCCTTCGGCGACCGCGCGGTGTGGGTGCTGTCGCTGCTGCTGGGGCTGGGCGCGCTGCTGGTGGTCGGCAACACCGTGCGCCTCGACATCCAGGTGCGGCGCGAGGAGATCGCGATCCTGCAATCGCTGGGCGCCACCGATGGCTTCATCCGCCGGCCGTTCCTCTATCTCGGCGCCTGCTACGGCCTGGCCGCCGGCGCGACCGCGCTGGGCCTGCTGACCGCGGCCGAGCTGGCGCTGCACGCGCCGCTGCGCGCGCTGGCCGAAAGCTATGGCAGCCGCTTCGCGCTGGCCGGCATCGACCCGCTGCGCGGTCTGGGTGTGCTGGTCGTCGCATCCGCGCTGGGCTGGCTGGGGGCTGGCGTGGTCACGGGCCATTTTCTGCGTCAAACTAGGGTCTGACGCGATCGCCGGGGGGCGTGTCGGCCACCTCCGGGTCGCCGGTGCGGGCCGCCGGATCGTTCCGGCGCAGGGTTGCGCCAGCATTGCCCTCCGCCCACGAAGCCCGAGCGAACGCCGCGCATGCCTGCCCACGATGTCCGTCATCTGACCACCGACAACCCCCGCGTGATGGTGGTGGACGGCTCGAAGATGGTCCGCAGGCTGATCGGCGACATGCTGCAGCGCGATCTGCCGGGCGTGGAAGTGATCGGCTGCGGCGGTCTGGGCGAGGCCCGTGCCGCGCTGGCCGAAGGCGCGGTCGACCTGGTCACCACCTCTCTCGTGCTGATGGACGGCGACGGCCTGCAGGTCGCGCGCGAGGTCCGCGGCGCCGCCGGCCAGCGCTACGTGCCGGTGATCGTGGTCTCGGGCGACGCCCAGGCCCACCTCGAAGCGCGCCGCTTCACCGAGGACGTCACCGACTACTTCGACAAGGCCGAAGGCTACGCCGCGCTGGCGACCTTCATCCGCGGCTACGTCCACCCCGAGCCCATGCCCGACGCCCGGGTGCTGTACGTCGAGGACAGCATCACCGTGGCCGTGGCCACCCGGCGCATGCTGCAGGCGCACGACATCACCGTGATGCACATGAGCCGCGGCGACGACGCCCTGGCCTACCTGCGCGAGCACCTGGGCCAGGACGACGCCGGCGCCGACCTGGTGCTGACCGACGTGACCCTGGACGGCGCGGTCAGCGGCCTGGACTTGCTGCGCACCGTGCGCAACGAGTTCGCCTACGGCAAGCGCCGCCTGCCGGTGCTGGTGATGACCGGCGACGGCAACCGCGACAAGCAGTCCAACCTGCTGCGCGAAGGCGCCAACGATCTGGTACTGAAGCCGATCGAGGAACGCATGCTGATCACCAAGACCCTGTTCCAGCTGCGGCTGTCGCAGCTGCGGGAGCGGTCACCGGCGGGCTGAGCCCGCCCGGGCACGACGATGGCACCCGAAGCGCGACACGGCAGTTGCCTCTGCGGACGCGTCCGCTTTCGCATCACCGGCGAGATCGCCATGGTCGATGCCTGCCACTGCGTGCAATGCCGCAAGCAGACCGGCCATTTCCTCGCCTCCTGCGACGTGCCGCGAACGGCGCTGACGCTGGAAGGCGCCGACGACGTCGCGTGGTATGCCTCGTCCGCCCGCGTCCGCCGGGGCTTCTGCCGGCACTGCGGCTCGACCCTGTTCTGGGACCCGACCGACCGCGACTGGATCGCGGTCGCACTGGGCGCCTTCGACGGCCCCACCGGCCTCACCCTGCACCGGCACATCTTCGTCGCCGAACAGGGCGACTACTACGCGATCACCGACGACCTGCCGCAGCATCCGTGACGAGACCGGCATGACCGACGACGACCGCATCGAGCTCGAACCGTCGCGGCAGTCGCCTTCGGCGTTACGGGCGGGCGGACATCCCCGGGATGACCGCATGGGAACACATCGCGGCCATGACGCCTGGACTGCATACCGCCGCATGCGATGGGCCTGGTGGACGCTGACGGCGGCGTTCGTCGCCAACCTGCTGTTCGATGCGAGCGTCGAACTGCGCTGCGCCCTCGCCGTGTTCTGGGGCGCACTGTGCGCCGCCGCCGCATACTGGCCCTGCCCGCACTGCGGGAAGCACGTGGGCGTCGCCGGCCGTTTCCCGGTGTTCCTGTCGCCATTCGGCGGCTGGTGCCTCGCCTGCAACCGGCGTCTGTTCGGGTCGCGGCCCACGCACGTCGCCTGAGCGTCCGCACCGGTTGCGGCATACTCCGGGCTCCTCCGCGCACACCGCCCGCATGACCGACGACGACCGCATCAAGCTCGAACCGTCCTGGAAGGCGCATGTCGGCGATTACCTGCGCAGCGAGCCGATGCAGGCGCTCTCGGCGTTCCTGCGCGAACGCCGGGCGAAGGGTGCGCGCATCTACCCGCCCGCGTCGCGGATCTTCGCGGCGTTCGACGCGACGCCGTTCGACGCGGTGAAGGTCGTCATCCTCGGACAGGACCCGTACCACGGTCCGGGTCAGGCGCACGGGCTGTGCTTCTCGGTGCTGCCGGGCGTGCCGGTGCCGCCGTCGCTGGACAACATCTTCAAGGAGATCCAGCACGACCTCGGCATCGCGCGGCCGGACCACGGTTGCCTGACGCCGTGGGCGCAGCGCGGCGTGCTGCTGCTCAACGCGGTGCTGACCGTCGAGGACGGCCGCGCCGGCGCGCACCAGGGCAAGGGCTGGGAAGGCTTCACCGACCACGTCGTCGACACGCTCAACCGCGAACGCGAAGGGCTGGTGTTCCTGCTCTGGGGCAGCTACGCGCAGGCCAAGGGCAAGGTCATCGATCCGCGCCGCCACCGCGTGCTGAAGGCGCCGCATCCCTCGCCGCTGTCGGCGCATCGCGGCTTCCTCGGCTGCGGGCATTTCTCGGCGACGAACCAGTACCTCGCGCAGCGCGGACAGACGCCGATCGACTGGTCGCTGCCGTCGCGGGCGGCACTCGACGCCCAGACCTGAGACGCACGGCCGAAGTCGTCGACATCGCGCCCCGGCGCATGTTGACAACGCTGTCAGCACCGTCTAGAACGTGGCGACGGACCGGCCGGGCCTGCCCAGGCCAGTCCCGGCGCATCATCAGGCTGCATCGACGCACCGCGTCCCCCACGCGCGGGCTCCAATCACAGAAGACCCGTCGGGGGCCGACGGCCGATTCCGGAGAACGACGTGAGACTTTCAACCATCGACGCGGTCATCGTGCTGGCCTATCTGGTCGGCATCTTCGTGCTGGCCCAATGGGTATCGCGCGAAAAGAGCGGTCACCGCAAGGACGCCCAGGACTACTTCCTCGCCGGCCGCGCGCTGCCGTGGTGGGCGATCGGCGCTTCGCTGATCGCGGCGAACATCTCCGCCGAACAGATCATCGGCATGTCCGGCTCCGGCTACGCGCTGGGCCTGGCGATCGCCTCGTACGAATGGATGGCGGCGCTGACGCTGCTCATCGTCGGCAAGTTCTTCCTGCCGGTGTTCCTGCGCAACGGCATCACCACGATGCCGCAGTTCCTCGAAGAACGTTACGGGCCGAACATCCGCACGATCATGGCGGTGTTCTGGCTGGGCCTGTACGTGTTCGTGAACCTGACCTCGATCCTGTGGCTGGGCTCGATCGCCGTCACCCGCGTCGCCGGCATCGACCAGTTCATGGCGCTCGCGCTGCTCGGCGGATTCGCGCTGCTCTACCAGTTGTACGGCGGACTGAAGGCGGTGGCGCTGACCGACATCGTGCAGGTCTCGCTGCTGGTGCTGGGCGGCCTGCTGATCGTCGGCATCTCGCTGGGCAAGATCGGCGGCGACGGCGGCGTGGTGGCCGGCTTCCAGGCGCTGATGGCCGCGCATCCGGATCACTTCCACATGATCCTCACGCCCGACAACGCGTTCTACAAGGACCTGCCGGGCCTGAGCGTGCTGATCGGCGGCATGTGGATCATGAATGTCAGCTACTGGGGCTTCAACCAGTACATCATCCAGCGCGCGCTGGCGGCGAAGGACATCGGCGAAGCGCAGAAGGGCGTGGTGTTCGCCGCGTTCCTCAAGCTGCTGATGCCGGTGATCGTGGTGCTGCCGGGCATCGCCGCGCTGATGCTGGCGCCGGGGCTGGAGAAGCCCGACCAGGCCTATCCGAGCATGATGGCGCTGCTGCCGACCGGCGTGCTGGGCCTGGTGTTCGCGGCGCTGATCGCGGCGATCGTGGCCTCGCTGGCGTCGAAGATCAATTCGATCTCCACCATCTTCACGCTCGACTTCTACGCCAAGCGCAAGACGAACGCCGACCAGGCGCATCTGGTGAAGGTCGGCCGCATCGCGGCGACGGTCGCGATCGTGCTCGCGGTGCTGGCCGCCAAGCCGCTGCTCGGCGGCTTCGACCAGGGCTTCCAGTACATCCAGGAATACACCGGCTTCTTCACGCCGGGCATCGTCGTGATCTTCATGCTCGGCCTGTTCTGGAAGCGCGCCAACGAAGCCGGCGCGATCGCCGCCGCGGTCGGTTCGTTCGCGCTGTCGATCGCGCTGAAGCTGGCATGGCCGTCGCTGCCGTTCATGGACCGCGTGGGCCTGGTGTTCCTGCTGGCGCTGGCGCTGGCGGTCGCGGTGTCGCTGATGACCCGCGCGCGCGGCGATGCCAACCGCATCCGCACCGACGACGTGGCCTACGGCACCAGCGGCGCATTCAACGCCGGCGCGGTCGGCGTGGTCGCGATCCTGGTCGCGCTGTACGCCACCTTCTGGTAAGACGGCAGGATGACGGGGCCCGCGCTCAGCGGGCCCCGTGCACCGGCGCCGGTCCGGTGGATTCGCGGAACACCAGTTCGTAGGGCACCTGCACCACGCCGCCGGCATCCGGCTCGCGGATCGACAGCAGCAGTTGCTCGGCCGCGATCCGGCCCATGTCGCGGCTGGCCTGGCGCACCGTCGTCAGTGCCGGCCACAGCTGGCGCGCCATCGGCAGGTCGTCGAAACCGAACACCGACAGATCCTGCGGCACGCGCACGCCGCGACGCGCGGCCTCGTGCAGCACGCCGGCGGCGGTGTCGTCGTTCGCGGCGAAGATCGCGGTCGGCGGCTCGGGCAGCGACAGCAGCGCGGCCGCACCGGCGAGGCCGGATTCGAACACGAACTGGCCGCTGACCACGAGATGCTCGTCGAAGTCGATGCCGGCCGCTTCGAGTCCGTCGCGATAGCCTTGCAGACGCCACTCGGACGCGCCGTGATCGGGATGACCCATGATGTGCGCGATCCGGCGATGCCCGAGGCCGACGATGTGCGCGATCATCTCGCGCACCGCACAGCGCTCGTCCAGGCAGGCGCCGAGGCGCGCATTCTGCTCGCGCGGCGAGATGCTGGCGTAGCGCACGCCCATCGCCTGCAATTTTTCCAGCAGCGCTTCGTCGTCGGTGAGTGGCGGCGTCAGCACCAGCCCGTCGGGCGCGTATTGCGCCACGCTCTGCACGATGATGTCGACGTGGTCCTGACTGCCGTAGTCCACCGGCCGCATCATCATGCTGTAGTGCGCGGCCTCGCAGGCATCCAGCACGCCGGACACCACCTGCATCACGTAGCTGCTGGACGGGTTGTCGTACAACGTGGAGATGAGATACGAGCGCCGGCCCGCGAGGCTGCGGGCCGATGGATTCGGACGGAAGTTCAGCGCCTTCGCCGCTTCCTCCACCTTCGCCCGCGTCTCGGGACGCACGTTGGGCTCGTGGTTGAACACCCGCGAGACCGTCTTCATCGACACGCCTGCGGCACGCGCCACGTCGTCGATCCTGACCCCGAATCCCGCCGATTTTCCCATTGCCTTCAAACCCTTGGTCGAACGGACAGCTTATCGCCTGCCCACCCCGCGTGCCAGCGTCGAAGGTCGCACTGCATCCTGCGCGATGTCATGTAAATGCGCATGAAACGCGTGCGGTTCGCGACGCCGGCCACGGCCCCTGTCTTCATCCACTCATCGATGGAGAATGCGGCGAGTCCTGTCGACCACCCGGACGGTCCCGAGCAATCCGGTATGGAAGATCGCCGCCAGCCCGGCGACACCGTCGACGTTCGCGTACGTCGGCGGTGCGCCGTCGATCGGATACAGAGACGTGCGGACCGCACGTGCGCGGTCATCGACGCCGGCATGGGTGATGCCGACCGCGCACACTCCACGCGGTGATCGCCGCGGTGTCGTTGCTGCCGCCGCCGTCGAAGTCCGCGACGCGAATTGCGACGCAGGCGCGACGACGCCCCTGCGAAACCCGGCACGCACGACGTCCCGGAAGCGTCCCGGGAACACGCTTTTGCGCGATGGCCATCATGACGGGCGCCTCCCTTTTGAATGTCGTGGATGCATGACACCGCGCATTCACCTCGATGCCGTGGCGCGACACGCCGGCCTCATTGCAGACGTCCGGACTCGGAACGGACTGCCCTCTCGTTGTTCCCGATGGCTGCGTGAGCGGTCTCTGCGTCGACAGGCACCGTGCGCAGATCGCCGGGGTCGCGCGGGCGTTCCGGCGCACGCGCCGGAACCGGTAACGGCGGAAGCCGATCCGCGTCGACGTAATGCGGATCGATGGCCGCAGGTACCGGCCCGCCCTGGCGAGCGTCGATGCCTGCGCCCGGAACGTCTCCGGCGACATCCGCCGGAACGTCATCGCTTCGCCGCAACATCCAGAACCATGCCAGCAGCAGGGCGAGCGCCACGCAACACAACAGCAACGGCCCGATCCGGATCGCTCGTGACGGCGCAGCGGCTTCCGCATTGTTTGAAGGCATCATCGTTCACCCGCATTGATCGAAACGGACCGGCATGTGCGCGCGCTCATTGCTCCAGGTGATCCCATCGGATAGAGCTCATCCAGTTCTGGTAGGCGGATTGCGAGGATCCGTAGCCCCAATCGAAACCGCCACCACCCCATCCGCCCCAGGCACCCCAACCCCCCAGGCCGCCATTCATTCCCCAGCCCCATGAGCCTCCGCCGTAACCAGTACCGTACGTCGGCGCGGACTCGCAGTACGTGCACTCGAAGCGCAATGCGTCGTACCCGGCCTGGATCATCGCGGGAGAGTTCAGCGCCTCGCTGTGGAAGCGATCGTCTCCGTAGATGTCGCGCCAATACCATTGCGACTTCGACGATCCTTCCACTCCGACATCGACCCCGGTACCGGCGAACGGGAACGTGCGGCTGATGCCCAGGAACGGACGCCCCGTGTCCGTCATGCCGATGTTCACACCCGCCTGGTTCCGGTAGGCACCGAGGCTGTAGGAGGCGGAACTCGAATCGTAGATCGACGCGAACTTCATCGTCGCACCGACATCCACTCTCCCGAGCAGCAACGCGAGGATATTCATCGGATCAAACATCTTTTGTTCGCTTTCCCAAGGCAGAAGCGGGAACAGGAATGTTGCATCCGTCCCGGAGATGGAGGTCCCCAACTCGGGGGACCAACGACCGTTCGAATCGATCGTCTGTACCGCCATCGAGACGTTGTAGCCGCCGATATCCTGGACGGGATTCATGAGCTGTATGAGGACCCCGGCTGAATAGCCGGCCGACATCTCGAACGTCATGCCGCGGCGCGCAAGGATGTATTCGAACGCGGCATGACCGTCGTCGATCTTGTTGATCGGATCGTTCATGGCGTAGGCATAACGACTGAAGCCCACCCCCGGCGCACCCGGAGCGGCGTTGTCGGGCGAGAGGTAACGCGCCAGCACCGGGTCGTAATAGCGGCTGTGCTGGTAGACGAGACCGCCCTCTTCGTCCCGGCGTTCGGAGATGAAATCGTTCTCCTCTTCCTGCGAAGGCACCGTGTCCTTGTTGCGGGCACCGAAAGGCGCACGATTCAGCCGCTTGATTTCCAGACCGCTGGTATTCGTCGAGACGCTGACAGAGCCCTGGTGGTTGCCATGCAGCCAGGTCGTCGTGCCGCCTTGTCGTTTCGCGACCAGCATGCCGCCGAACACGATGTTCTTGGTGACGACGCCATTGCGGACGCGATAGTCCGGCGAAGGATAGACACTCGTTCCCAGGGCGCTGGTCTTCCTGACGCGCTGGTCGAAGGCGTCATAGAGGAACGACGTCCCGCCTGCCGACAGCGTGCTCAGGCGGTTCGCGCCGTCCCAGCCATACGTGATGCCGGGGCGCGCGGTGATGTTGCCGTTCTGGTCGTAGGCGACGCTTCCGCCCGCGACCTGGGTCATCGCGTGCGGCCGAACCGCGGTGGCACCCGGGGCCGGGTACACATAGGAACCCGCCAGCTTCGAATTGGTCAGGAGATTGCCGGAAGGCGAATAGCTGAACCCCTGGGTGAGCGACGCATCGGTCATGTTGCCGGCCGTCACCAGGCGATCGCGGTTGTCGTACGTGTAATACCAGGACTCGCCCGAAACCGAGCTGGTGACCGCACTGATGCGATTCCCGCCATCACGGGTATACGAGAGCGACTGCAGCGTCGCCCCTCCGGCCTTGGTGGTCGTGATCGTCCTCAGCGAAAGATCCGGGTAATACCCGTAGCTGGTGGACACGCCATTCGGGAACGTGATCTGCAACGGATTCCCGGCCGCGTTGTATTGCGCATCGCTCACGAAACCCGGGACCGACACGGGTCTGCCTGCGGCATCGTACTTCAACGGCGTCGTCGTCGATCCCACCATTTCGCCATCGGGGTACCGGGTCCATTTCTTCAGGCCACCGGCATCGTACCCGTATTCGAAGGTGTACGGCGTGGCTTGTCCGCTGATCGTCTTCTTCAACCGCACCTGGCGCCCGGCCACGTCGTAGTCGAGCTCCGTCGAACCGCTGTTGTCGGCATAGCGCGAAAGCCGACCGTTGTTGTAATAACCCGCACGCGGTTCGTCGTAGTAGAGGTTGCTGACGATCGTCGCCGTCGTCTGGCCCGCCGCACGGGTGCTCTTCGTCTTCAGGCGACCGATCGCGTCGTAGACGAAGTCGGTATGCGCCCCGCGGGCGTCGTCCTTCGCCGACATCCGCCCGTCGGCGAAATACGCATATACCCACCTGCCGCGATCGGGATCCTTGTCTTCGTAGAGCCTCCCGAGCGAATCGTACGCACGCTGCCAGACGTTGCCCTCGGCATCCACCGCACGCGTCTGCCTGCCGAGAAGATCGTAGGCATAGCGATCGGTATACCAGGACGACCCGATCATGTACGTTTCGGACACCTTGTTGCCGCGGGCATCCTGATCGACCCGAGTGACCCGGGACAATTCATCGGTGACCGAGGCGTACCAGATGCCGTACGCGATCCTCCTCGACTTGCCGTTGGGCAACAGCGTCGTCGTCAGCCTGTCGAGCGCGTCGTACGCATAGGACATGGTGCCCGATGCCGCCTCATTGCTGTAGTGCGGGACTTCGACCGAGCGGAGCTGTCCTCTCGGGTGGTATTCGCTCTTCTTGACGATGTATCGCGAACCCGGCGCGAGCGTCTGCTCGGTGCGCACGCGCCCGAGACCATCGAACTGGAAGCTCGTGCTCTGCTCGACGACGCCATCCGCCGACGGTGAGGCCACCGTGATCGCCTGTGCCGCCGGGTTTCCGATGTTCGCGAACCCGTACTTGGTGTAGTTCCCGCCGGGCGCATCGATCCTCGATGGCCGGCAGAACACGTCGAAGGTGGAGACGGTGCGTTCGGCGGCACCGTTGACACCGATCGATTCCTTCTGCCTGCCGCACGTCGTGTCCCAGGCCGCGGTGGTCACCTGGCCCAGCGCATTCGTCTTCTTGATCGGGAACGCATGGAAGGTCGCATCGTATTCGGTCGCTTCGGCCCTGCCGCTCGCATCGATCGCGGTGGTGACGTTGCCGTAGGCATCGTGGATCGCCTTCTCGACCGTGTAAGTGCCCAGCCGATCCACCCAGCGATAGACGTGCGTCCGATCGCCCTTCGACGGAATCGCGGCGAAGTTCGGCGACGCGGCATTGGGCTGATCGTAGGCGTAGCGCGTCTCCGCGATGACGTCCGTCGCCGCGAGCACGGTGTTGACGCTCTTGTAGACGCGTGCGGCCACCGGCAACGACACGATGTACTTCGTCTCGTTCGGAAGATAGTCCGCCACCTCGCTGCGCTCGTCGCCCGCGACATCCGCGTCGCCGTGGTCGTCCTTGCGGACGACATTGCCGAAGCGATCGTAGACATATGACATCCGCGTCCGCTTGCAGCCCGCGCCGGGACAGGCCCCGGTCGCACCTTCGTAGCTGTAGTCCCACTGGTTCTGCAGGTGCGACGTGTACGGGACAGTCGACCCGTTGTTGACGTACTGGAAGACCGTCGACCGGAGCAGCGTGCCGCTCCCGGACCTCGAATCGATCCGCTCCGGCTTCGAGATGGAACCGTAGTCCTGCAGGAACAACGAGTCCTCGTAGGGACACGGGGTCTCGCCCACGTTGCAGGGCAAGGTCTTCCTCACGTTGCGGAAGCCAAGGAAGCGCCGCTCGATCGGATCGACCAGCGGACTGCCGTAGCTGTAGCGCGTCGTCGCGATCTGTCCGCGTCCGTCATTCGTGCTGACTGCGGACACGACACGTTCGCTCGGCGGTCGGCAGCTGTAGCCCGCCGGGCAGGGCGTGCGCAGCGGCCACTGCGAAGCGGGCGCGTACTCGATCGTGCTGCTTCCGCCGAGCGGCGTGGTGATCGAGGTCAGGTAACCGCTGATCGGACTCGACCGCCATGCCGTCCAGTGCTGGCCCAGCACCTTGGAATAGCAATACAGGTCCGTCATGCCATCGGCGTTGAAATCGCCGTCCAGGAGGGTGCCATTGCTTTCGTTGCACCAGCTCGTGAGAACGTCCTGCGTGAGGAACGTGCCATCACCCACCGACACGATGGTGTAGGTCGTCCCGCCGAAGCTGCAACGCAGGTCTGTACGGCCATCGCCGTCGTAGTCGCCGGAATTCGGCGTGTGTCCGGCGCACCAGGACCCGCCATTGGCCGGCCAGGTAGGCGCAGGCGCGAAGGTGCCGCCGCCCCGGGAGAACGCGATCGTCAGCTTGCCGCCGGAGAAGCAGCGCAGATCGTCCTTGCCATCGCCATCGTGGTCGCCGATGGAAACGGTCGCGGCATCGCCCGCACACCACGTGCCGCCGGCAGGCCAGACCGGCTTCGTCGTGAACAGGCCGTCGCCCATCGACAGCGAGACACTCAGTCGAGACTCTTCCCGGCACAGCAGATCGCCCTTGCCGTCGCCATTGAAGTCGCCGTAACTGACCTGCCCGATCTCGCACCAGCCGCTGCTCGGCCACGTGCCGCCGGAAACGAACGTACCGTCGCCCCGGGACTGCGCGAACGTGTGCTGGCCCGTCGAGGACATGCAGTGCAGGTCCTCCTTGCCGTCGCCGTTCACGTCCAGCAGGCCGAGTGTCGCACCATTGCACCAGGCGCCACTGGCAGGCCATGACGGCTTGATGTCGAAACCGCCGTTCCCATTCGACACGCCCACCCAATGCGTGCCGGCATTGCTGGAGCAGAGCATGTCGGTCTTGCCGTCGCCGTTGAAATCCCCGTAGCGCACCGTGCCGCCGACGCAGGCGCTGCCCGATGACGGCCACACGACGCTGCCCGAGAAATTGCCCGGCCCGGTGGCGTGCGTGACCCAGAAGGTTCCCGTGCTCGTCGGATCGCAGATCAGGTCCGTCTTGCCGTCGCCATTGAAATCGCCGAGTTCGATGCGTCCGTTCGCGCAGAATGTGCTCGCCTGCGGCCACGGCGGCTGCAACGCAAGCCCGGGGGTTTCCTTCGAATAGCCGAAGTCGAACGCGGGCAGGGCCGAGCCGCTGGTCACCACGCCCGATGTGTTGAAGACGACGTCCTTCCCGTACTGCTGCACGCGCGAAAGCGTCGACAACCCGAGCGGATGCTGTCCCGCATAGGTCAGCGCATAACCGCGCACCGTCGCCGTTCCGGTCTTGACCTCGATGCCGCGCAACCGATACCTGATCTTCGCATCGAGCACGCTCCGCAGCGTGGCGACCGGGTCGGGACGTCCTTCGTAATGGAAATGGATCTGATGCCCGTTGTAGCGGATGTCGCCGAGATACATCGACGCACCATCCGACCAGTACTGGTAATTCACCGCGTTCCCGTGCGGGTCCGTGCGGCTCGACAGATGGTACTGGGTGACGACGTTGTCGGTGCCGGTCGCACTGCAGGTGTATTTCGGATGCGGACTGAACGCGAATGTCTTGGTGACGTATCCGTGGAACGTCAATGTGTTGCCTGAAGTGGAGATGCCATCATAGAAAGGGTAATTGGGTCCATTCGCTGCGATGACGGGATCCGCGCCATACGCCCGCATGCCACCGACTTGATTTCCCCAGCCATCCGTCGCGCCGAAAAGGCCGTTGTTGATATACAACTGGCCAATTTCGTTGAAGTAAATCCAGCAGGTTCCGTACTCATTGCAGTCCGGGTACCCATTCGTCGCGATGCCTCCGCTGACCCGCATGCCGGATACCGGAAACTCGACGCCAGGGACATTGCATACGCCGTCTCCTTCGGACTTCATGACGGTGATCTTGTTACCGTCGCCACGCACGCCGCAGACCATGAGGTTGTCGGCTGCGTTGTAGCTCCCGCTGATGTTGACCGCACCCGGCGCAGACCCGCAGGCCGATATCGTCGGCGATTGCGAGAACGTCGTGGTGTAGCGGCTCACCGTCCCGTTCTTGTCGGTGATCGTCCACGTACCGTCCGTTTCGCGCCTGATGCGGACATAGGATTCCTGCTTCGTCGAATGCGTCCCGCCCGTCGTGCAGCTCGGGCTGACACTGCCTGCAGCGCAGGGAATCAGCTCCTGTCCGTCGAGCAGCCAGATGCCCCTGCCGTCGAAATCCGGCGATCCTTTCCCCGGGCTGGCGCGCTCGATCACCGAGGTCGCGTCCAGATCCCAGCCGATGCCGGCGATGCCGTTCCTGAGGCTGGAGCGGTAGTTCAGGCCGACATGCGGCTCCAGACCGTGATAGGCCGGCACGTCCACCGGCACCTGTGCCCCGAAGCTTCCGTAGAAACGGTCGACGTCGCTGGTGCCGGCATCCGGCATGTCGACGCTCAGATCCGAAAACACATCGGCCAATGCCGGCATCGAGCCGGCAAGCACGATGGCGAGCCCCCAGGCTCGCCATGTGTGCCGCATCGACGTGCGTCCGTTTTCCATCACGCTATTCATTTCCGTTTCTTTCCTGTTCAATGCGGCCGCCATGGGGGAGGTGAACATGCCGGGGATCTTTTCCGTTTCCGGTTGCCCGTTTCGCAACCGATCCTGCAACTCGAACGCATGTCGTCGTCTTTCGACCTGATCCTCGACATGTCTTTCCCTGCGCCGGACGCCTGTGCATCGACACGGCGCCCGGTGGACACGACATCCGGTGCGGGCGTCAGTGGTACGACACGGTCCCGGTCCGATCGACGAGCCAGACCCGCTGCGTGCCGCTGGTGAAGACCGCTTCGAGGCCTGCGACGCCGTCGACGTTCGCGTAGAGCGGCTCGGCGCCGTTGGTCCGATAGCTGTAGGTCCGGACCGTGTGCAGCCTGTCGTCGACGACCTGCGAATAGCCGTTCATGTAGGAGAACATGGCCTCGCTGCCTGCCACGCCGTTGAACTCGTCGACCTTGAGGTAACGATTGGAGCCACCGTAGCCCACGGCCTGTACCGAATAGCTGCGCGTGGCGTTCGCGCGATCATCGACCACCCGGACCGCGCCACTGTCGTAGACAATGAAGGCTTCGTTGCCGACCGTGCCGTTGGTGTCGGCGAGCAGGACGACGCGGCCACCATTGGTCGTGCCGATGGCCGGCACGCCGTACGCCCGCGTGGCGTTCGCACGGTCGTCGATCACCCGGATGCTGCCGTTGTCGAAGATGAAGATCGCTTCGTTGCCGGCGATGCCGTTCATGTCGGACAGGAACATCGCCCGCGATCCGTAGGTACCACCGACGGCCGGCACACTGTAGGCCCGCGTGGCATTCACGCGATCCTCGACGACCCGCACGCTGCCGTTGTCGAAGATGAAGATCGCTTCGTTGCCGGCGATGCCGTTCGTGTCGGTCAGGAACAACACCCGAGATCCGTAGGATCCACCGACGGCCGGCACGTTGTAGGCCCGTGTGGTCGCAGCGCGATCGTCGAGCACCCGCACGCTGCCGTTGTCGAACAGGAACAGCGCTTCGTTGCCCGGATTCCCGTTCATGTCGGACAGGAACAGCACGCGGGTTCCGTAAGTGCCGCCGACGGCGGGAATGCTGTAGGACCGCGTGGTCGCGGCACGGTCGTCGACGACCCGAACGCTGCCGTTGTCGTAGAGGAACAGGGCTTCATTGCCGGCATTGCCGTTCATGTCGGACAGGAACAGCACACGGGTTCCGTAAGCGCCGCCGACGGCGGGGACGCTGTAGGACCGCGTGGCCGCGACATGGTCGTCGATGACGCGAATGCTGCCACTGTCGTAGATCACGAACAGCTCGTTGCCCGCCAGCCCGTTGAGATCGGAGAAGAAGGTCGCTCGCGTCCCTGTCGGAACGCTGTAGGCCCGCGTGGCCTTCGCGCGATCATCGACCACCCTGATCGCGCCGTTGTCGGCTATGGCCACGAGCTCCTGGCCGACGATCCCGTTGGTTTCGACCGCATTGATCGACGACCAGACCAGACCGGTGGCATACGTACTGGTGCCACCGATGCCGCCATGGCTGATCGTGATCGTGCCGGACCCCGGCGTGACCGTCACCGTGTCGGCGATGCCGTCGCCGTTGCAGTCGGCAGTGATCGTTGCCGCCTGCACCGCGGCCGGCATCCCGACGATCCCTGCCAGCGCGAGCAAGCCGCGCAACATCATCGAATGCGTGATCTTCATTGATTTCTCCATCGTGGAGTCCATGGAACGATGGCGGCCGCACACGGCCGCCATCGTGTTGCCGCAACGCTTTCCGTCAGTGGTAGGACCAGCTGTTCGTACGATCCACCACCCACACTTTCCTCACGCCGTAGTTGAAGATCGCTTCAAGACCGGCGACGCCGTCCACGTTCGCGTAGGTCGGCGCGCCGCCATCGGTCGGATAGTTGTAGCTGCGTCGGCCGTAGATCCGATCGTCGATCACCCACGTCTGTCCGCCCGGATACGAGAACATCATTTCGTTGCCGGCGATGCCGTTGAATTCGTCGACCGCGACATAGCGTCCGGTCCCCACGGCAGGCACGGTGTAGGAGCGGCGGGTATAGGCGCGATCGTCGATGACCCAGACCGCACCGTCACCGTAGGCGAATCCGATTTCGTTGCCTGCGATCCCGTTGAGGTCGGTCAGGTAGACATTGCGCCCGCCGCCCACCGGCGGCACCGTGTACGAGCGACGGGTGTAGGCGCGATCGTCGATGACCCAGACCGCACCATCGCCGTAGACGAACGCGATCTCGTTGCCCGCGATCGCGTTGAGCTCGGAGAAGTAGACGATCCGCCCGCTGCTCGTGACCGGAGGCACCGTGTACGAGCGTCGGATGTAGGCGCGATCGTCGATGACCCAGACCGCACCATCACCGTAGACGAACGCGATCTCGTTGCCCGCGATCGCATTGAGCTCGGCGAAGTAGACGACCCGTCCGCTGGTGGTGAGCGGAGGCACCGTGTACGAGCGCCGGGTATTGGCACGGTCGTCGATGACCCAGACCGCGCCGTCGGCAGAGGTGGAAATCAACTCCTGCCCCACCACGCCATTGGTCTCGGCGACATTGAAGTTCAACCAGTTCGACGGGACGGTATAGCTCGTGGTTCCACCACCGCCACGCGCAATCGTGACCGCGCCGGAACCCGGAGTGACCGTCGCGGTATCGTTGATGCCGTCGCCATTGAAATCGGCGGTGAGTGTTGCGGCCTGAGCCGTCGTCGACACGCCACCCCATCCCGCCAGCACACACAGAGCGGCCAACACGCCGCCAAAACGCTTCATTGCCACGATGTCCATTCCAACCTCCTGTCGAAAACACGATGCGCGTCGAACGCGCGATTCGGCGACTGCGCTCCGGCATGGACACAGCGTCGACGGTCCGTATTTCGCCGACGTTGCGGCTCCTGCCTGCACAGGCGCCTCCCTCCCCCCGTTTCCTCGCAAAGCCCGGACGTCGCGGGTGCGCTGTCACGTCGAAGCCGAGGCACACGCGCCCGTACGCCGGCGCAGAACCGACGGTCGACTGTGCTTTCACGCTCGCTCGGGATGACGAACCCCACACCGTTCGCGAGAACGATGATCGACATCCGGACTTCGAAACACGATGGCTACCGCAACGGACGCGATCGTCGCGACGATCGCGGCCGGCACTACACCTGCAGCGGAATCACTGACTGCAACTCTGTACCGCGGACACCGGCAGACGCGCCGGCACTTGCTTCGGCTGCGCATACCGCAGCCCGTAACCGACCGGGAACAGCGTCGCCGACTTCGGCGCCGCCGGCAGTCGCGACAGGCATGGATCGCCCGGCCATGCGAACGAAAGTCGCCCGCTGAAATCGTGGCGCGGCTTGCCGTCGGCACCGGCGAGCAGCACGTCGGCGATGCCATCGCCTTCGGTGCCCGGCAACCAGGCCGCGACGAAGGCATCGGAGAGGTTCAGCAGATCGTTCGCGTAGACCGGACGACCGGACAGGAACACCGTCACCACCGGCTTGCCGCGCGAGACCAGCGATTCGAGCAGCGCGAGGTCGTCGGCATACCGCTGCGAATGCGTGAGCGGTGCGGGCAGGCGCACGTCGCCCTTGGTCTCGGCATACGGGTTCTCGCCGATCACCGCGATGGCGACGTCGTAGTCGCCGGGCTTCGCGCCCGCCTGCGTGCCGTCGATGATGGTGGCGTTGCTGCCGGCGACCTCGCGCAGTCCGGCGAGGATGCTGACGGCATCGGGATAGTCCGCGTTGCTCGTTTCGTCGCCCTGCCAGGTCAGCGACCAGCCACCGGCCTGCATCGGCAGGTTGTCGGCGCCGCGGCCGACCACCAGCACGCGCGCGCCGGGACGGATCGGCAGTGCGCCGCCGTTGTTCTTGAGCAGCACCAGCGATTCGCGCACCGCGCGGCGGGCGAGGTCACGATGCTGGAGCGCGGCGATGTCGCCGGCCTGCGGCGACGCCGACGGCGGCCGGCCGTCGAACAGGCCCATGCGCAGCTTCACGCGCAGGATGCGGCGCACCGCATCGTCGATGCGCGACATCGGGATCTCGCCGGATTCGACCTGCTGGACGGTGTTCGCGATGAACGCCTTCCAGTCGTCCGGCACCATCACCATGTCCACGCCGGCGTTGATCGACTTCGGGCAGCTGGCGTTGGTACAGCCGGTGACCTGGCCGATCGCGTTCCAGTCGGAGACGAGGAAGCCGTCGAAGCCGATCTTGTCCTTCAGCACGTCGGTCAGCAGCAGCCTGTTGCCGTGCATCTTGCCGTGGTCGGTGCCGGTGCCGGCGTCCTGCCAGCTGTTGTACGACACCATGATGTTCTGCGCGCCGGCACCGATGCCGCCGAAGTAACCCTGCGCATGCGTGCGCACGAGTTCGCGCTGCGTGGCGACGGTCTGGCCCTGGTCGACGCCGCCGGTGGTGCCGCCGTCGCCGAGGAAATGCTTCACCGACACCAGCGTGCTGTGGTCGTCGAACGTGCCCTGCATGCCCTTGACGTAGGCAGCGGCGTAGCGGCGCACCAGCGCGGGATCGCTGGAATAACTCTCGTAAGTGCGGCCCCAGCGCACGTCCTGCACCACGGGCACCGCGGGCGCGAACACCCAGTCCAGGCCGGTGGCGCGCACGCTGCTCGCGGTGGCGGCGGCGATGTCGCGGATGAGGTCGGGATCGTGCGCGGCGCCCAGCCCGATGTTGTGCGGGAACAGCGTCGCGCGATAGACGTTGTTGTGGCCGTGGACCGCATCGACGCCCCAGATGACCGGGATCTTCTCCGCCATCGTGGTCGCCATCGACGCGTCGTAGTAGGCATCGGCCAGCGCCACCCAGTCGGCGGGCGTCGCGTGCTTGTTCTTGCCGGGCCAGGAACCGCCGCCGTTGAGCACCGAACCGATCGCGTAGTCGCGGACTTCGTCGGGCGTGATCGACTTGATCTCGGCCTGGGTCATCTGCCCGACCTTCTGCGCCAGGGTCATGCCGGCGAGGATGCGGTCGATGCGCGCTTCCATCGCGGCGTCGCGCGCGATCGGACTGGCGACGTGCGGCCAGTCGCGCGCGGGCGCGGCGGGCTTCGGGCCCGCGGCCTGCGCCGAGCCGAGCACGAGGGCGAAGGCGATCGCGGCGACCAGCGTCGAGCGCGGACGGACGGTATGCGGGGCCTGCGGTTGCAAGGGTCCGGTCTCCGAAACGGGGGGAGGGAGTGGCGGGATGAAAAGACCCGCCGCCGCGTCCGAATCGCGGCGGCGGGAACAGGGATCACATCTTGAAGTTCACGCCCAGCAGGTACTGGCGGCCGTACTCGTTGTATTCCAGCGGCGTGGTGATGAAGTCGCCGCCGCCACCGAAGTCGGAACGCTGCACCGTGCGGTACGGCGAGTTGGTGACGTTGTTGACCTGGAACAGCACCGACCAGCCGGCCAGCTTGCTGGCGCCGCCGAACTCGTAGCCGAGCTGGAGGTCGGTCTGGCGATCGGCGAGCACCTGGGTGTAGCTGCGCTGTGCGAACAGCGAGGTGATCTCGCCCTGGAACGCCGAGCGATAACGCTCGCTCACGCGCGCCGAGAATCCGTGCTTCTCGTAGTACGCGGTGAGGTTGCCGACCACGCGCGACAGGCCGGGCAAGCCCTGGCGCAGGCGGGAGTCGTCCAGCGGGTTGGGATCGATCGAGGTCTCGGTGTACGAGCTGTTGAACAGCAGACCGAACCCGTCGAGCATCGGCGTGATCGTCCCGCCTTCCAGCGAAGCGCTGAGTTCGACGCCGCGCATGTAGCCGCCCTTGCCGTTGGCGGGCGTGCTGAAGGTGCCGATGTTGCTGATCGGGGTGGTGGTGGTCGGGTTGTAGAAGCCGGTGAAGTCGTACGGCACCGTCTGGGTGTAGATGTACGAATCCAGGTCCTTGTAGAACAGCGCCATCGCGACGTAGCCGGCCCGGCCGAAGTACTTCTCGACCGACAGGTCGACCGACTTCGCGCGCCACGGTTCGAGCAGCGGGTTGCCGCCGTTGCCGCTCCACAGGCGCGTGGTGGTGCTCACGCTGGCGGAGGCGGAAGCGCGCATGTCGTCGACACGCGGACGGGCGAGCGTCTTGGCCGCACCGAAGCGGACCATCCAGCCGTGGCCGAAATCGCCGACCAGGTTCAGGCTGGGCAGGACGTCGCCGTAGTCCGCGCCGCGCTTGAGCGTGCCGCTGACCGTGCTGCCGTTGACGTTGAAGCCGGTGGAGGACTGGCGGGTGTGCACGAACTGCACGCCGAGGTTGCCGCGCAGGTGCAGCCAGTCGCCGAACTGGGTGTCGAGGTCCAGCTTGCCGTAGGTGGTCGCCACGTTCTCGGTGACGCTGAAGTCCTTGCGCAGGTCGTCGCCGCTGAGGGTGAGCACCAGGTCGTAGTAGCGCGACAGAGTGTCGCCGACGTCGTAGGTCAGCACGCCCGGGAAGCCGGCGAAGCCGAGGTTCACCGGGCTGCGCAGCAGGTCGGGGTCGACCACCGCGCTGGTGGCGCCGTTCTTGAGCTGGGCGAAGTAGACCGCGGAGGTCTTCTCCTTGGTGCGGTCGGTGCCGGCGAAGCCGACCTGGAAGCCCGAGAACATGCCGTCGGTGAAGCTGCGCTGCAGCTCGAAGCGGAAGCCGGTGAGCTTGTCGTCCTGCTTGGTGTGCTCCAGGCGGCCTTCGTGGCCCCAGCCCGACGGATCGCTCAGCACCACGGTCTGCGGGTCGGCGTAGTTCAGGTGCGGGCCGAAGTGCGGGAAGCTGTCGGAGCCCAGCGGCAGGTCGAAGTCGATGCTGCCCAGCGTGGCGGTGCCGGCATAGGTTTCCAGCGTGTCCTGGCTGCGCTTGGCACGCGAGTAGTAGCCGTCGACCGACAGCGACCAGTCGTCGTTGATGCGGATCTCGTTCTTCAGGCCGACCGAATACAGATTGTCGTCGCGCGAATTGCGGTCGTTGCGGATCACCGGGCGGACGTTGTTGACGGTGCCGCCGACCACCACCGGATAGCCGCCGACGTTGGCCGTGCGGACGTTGGTGAGGTTGATGTTGGTGCCGGTCCATGGATCCTGCGACCACATGATCCCGCGCATCGATTCCTTCTGCTCGAAGCGCGAGTAGTACATGTCCAGCGTGCTGTGGATGAAGTCGTTGGGCTTGTACTCGAGCACGCCCATCACGCCATCGCGGGTCTGGTCGCGCGAGCGCGCCCACACTTCGGCGCCTTCCATCATCGCCGCATCGTCCGGCTTGCCGGGCACGTTCGAGCCCCAGGCGGAGGTGTTCGCCCACCACCAGGCCTTGTAGTGCTGTTCCTGGAACGGCGAGTTCAGCTCGGCCACGCCCAGCGCGACGCCGATGGTGTTGTCGGCGAACTGGTCGACGTAGGACGCGCTGATGCGGTAACCGTTGTCGCTCGCGCCCGGGTTCTGCTTGCCGAGCGAGTTGTATTCGCCGCGGGCGTTGACCGCGAACTTGCGCTGGCCGACCGCGAGCGGACGGATGGTGTGCAGGTCCACGCTGCCGGAGAGGCCCTGGCCGATCACGCTCGCGTCGGGCGTCTTGTAGACGACCGCGGAATCGAGCAGTTCCGACGGGTACTGGTCGAATTCGACGCCGCGGTTGTCACCGGTGCTGACCTGTTCGCGGCCATTGAGCAAGGTGGCGGCGAAATCGGGCGACATGCCGCGGATCGCGATCACCTGGGCGCGGCCGTCGACGCGCTGCACGGCGAGGCCGGGCAGGCGGGCCAGCGAGTCGGCGATGCTGACGTCGGGGAGTTTGCCCAGGTCCTCGGCGGAGACCGCTTCCACGATCGACGTGGACTGCTGCTTGGTCTCGCGCGAGGTCTCGATGCTGCGACGGATGCCGGTCACCACGATGGTGTCCAGCTCGTCGTCCTTCTGGCTGCCGTTGCCGGCGGTCGCGTCCTGGGCCTGCGCCGCCGTGGCGAGCAGGGCCATGGAGC
This sequence comes from Lysobacter sp. DMC104, assembly GCF_056313665.1. Classification (NCBI taxonomy): domain Bacteria; kingdom Pseudomonadati; phylum Pseudomonadota; class Gammaproteobacteria; order Lysobacterales; family Lysobacteraceae; genus Lysobacter; species Lysobacter sp. DMC104. Next base: position 79,625 of record NZ_JBQUZW010000005.1, read on the forward strand.
AGGCGGCCGCCAGCGCGCACTTGCGGATGTTGCGTGTCGCCGCCGGGTCTCGTTGTGCCCGGGTACGGTTCGTCGTCGTCATTGCTCCCCCTCCAGGATGCGGTTGTTGACAGCGCTGTCAAATACAGATATTTCCACAGGGTGTCAACAAAGCGGCGAACGGATGGGGCAATCCGCCTCGTTCCTCGTCCATTCCGGGGCCACCGTGCCGTTCGACCCCGGATTTATGTTGCAGCGCAATACCACGACGCGCGGCCGATCCGCGCCTGGAGACGAGTCGATGAAGGGGTGTCGTTCCGCCGTTCCGATCACGCTGCGGCGGTATGCGTGGCACGCCTGCACGCTGATCGCCGGCCTGCTGTCGGCCGGCCCCGGGCCGGTGTCCGCAGCGGAAGCCCGCACTGCGGCAACGCCCGCGGCCACGGTCGTCGCGCCGCAGGTCTGGGCCACGACCGCCGACCATCACCTCGCGCTCGCGCGCCTGCCCGCGGACGCACCGGTGGACGCGCTGGCACCGGTGGTCCGGATCGACGTCGACCCGGCCGCGCGCCGGCAACGCATCGACGGGTTCGGCGCGGCGATCACCGACAGCAGTGCCTGGCTGCTGCAGCGGCGCATGACGCCCGAAGCCCGCGATGCCCTGCTCCATGAACTGTTCGGGCCGGCACCCGGCATCGGCCTGGGCTTCGTGCGGCTGACGATCGGCGCCTCGGACTTCTCGCTGTATCCGTACAGTCTCGACGACATGCCCGCGGGCCAGCGCGACCCGGCGCTGTCGCGCTTCCGCCTGCCGCGGCAGCAGCGCGACGCGCTGGCGGTCGCGCGCGACGCGCGCGCGATCAATCCCGCGCTACGGATCATGGCCTCGCCGTGGAGCGCACCGGGCTGGATGAAGACCACCGACCGTCTGGTCCAGGGCACCCTGCGCGAGGATGCCGTCGACGCGTTCGCGCGCTATCTGGCGACCTACGTCGATGCGGCCGCGGCCCGCGGGGTGCCGCTGTTCGCGCTGACCGTGCAGAACGAGCCCGCGTTCGAGCCGGCCGACTATCCCGGCATGCGCCTGTCGGCGGCGCAGCGCGCGGCGCTGATCGCCCGGCTCGGACCGATGCTGCGCGCGGCCGGCCACGACACCCGCCTGCTCGACTGGGACCACAACTGGGACAAGCCCGAGGAACCGCTGGCGGTGCTGGCCGATCCCGCGGCCGCGCCCTACGTCGCCGGCGTGGCCTGGCACTGCTACGGTGGCGAGGTGCCGGCGCAGTCGAAGGTCCATGACGCCTTCCCGAACCGCCCGGCCTATCTCACCGAATGCTCGGGCGGCGACTGGGAACCGGTGCGCAGCGGCGGCATGACGCTGCTGGCGCGCGACCTGATCGTCGGCGGCACCCGCCACTGGGCCAGCGGCGTGGTGCTGTGGAACCTCGCACTCGACGACGCCTCGGGGCCCCACAGCGGGGGCTGCGGCAACTGCCGCGGCGTGGTCACCCTCGACCGCCGCAGCGGCACGATCACCCGCAACGACGAGTACTACGTGCTCGCGCACGCCAGCCGCTTCGTCCGTGCGGGGGCGTATCGCGTGGACTCCAGTGTCGGAGAACACGACGTCGACAACGTCGCGTTCGTCGATCCGGCCAGCGGCGAACGCGTGCTGATCGTGGTGAACAGCGCCGGGCTGCCGCGCACCATCGCGGTGACCTCGGCAGGAAAACGCTTCGAATACACCCTCGCACCGAAGAGCCTGCACACGTTCCTGTGGCCGGACTGATGCGTTACCGGGCCGTTACACGACAGCGGTACGGCCGCGACCGTGCAAACGTTTACAATCCAGGCTCACCGACACCACCGCGTACGCTCTGAAGTTTTCCCGACGACCACGACCGTGACCACTTCTCCCGCCTCGCTGCTGACCATCTTCGGTGCCACCGGCGACCTCGCCCAGCGCATGCTGCTGCCCTCGCTGTTCGGCCTGGAATGCAGCGGCCTGCTGCCCGCGAACATGCGCCTGCTCGGCAGCGCGCGCAGCGTGCTCGACGAGGACGCGTTCCGCGCCGTCGTCGCGAAATCGATCGAGACCTTCGTGCCCGAGTCACAGCGCGACGCAGGCATGCTGGAGAAGTTGCTGGCGCGCACGCACTACCAGCCGGCCTCGCTTGACGACGACGCGTCGATGGCCGCGCTGGCCGAGCGCGTGCAGGCGCTGCGCGACGGCGACGTGCTCTATCACATCAGCACTTCGCCGAAGTTCTACGTGCAGGCCTGCGAGGCGCTGGGCCGGCACGGCCTGTCCGGCCCGGGCACCCGGGTGATGCTGGAAAAGCCGATCGGCCATGACCTCATCGAAGCGGTCGCGATCAACGACGGCGTCACCCGCGTCTTCGACGAATCGCAGGTCTACCGCGTCGACCACTACCTCGGCAAGGAAGGCGTGCAGAACCTGCTGGCGCTGCGCTTCGGCAACGCGCTGTTCGAGCCGCTGTGGAACGCGCGCCACATCGAGCACGTGCAGATCACCGTCGCCGAGACCGTGGGCGTGGAAGGCCGCGGAGATTACTACGACGGTTCCGGCGCGATGCGCGACATGCTCCAGAACCACATGCTGCAGCTGCTGTGCCTGGTGGCGATGGAACCGCCATCGCAGTTCGAGCCCACCGCGGTGCGCAACGAGAAGATCAAGGTGCTGCATGCGCTGCGCCGGATCGGTCGCGCCGAAGTCGGCAGCGAGACCGTGGCCGGGCAGTACGGCGCCGGCGCGATCGCCGGCAAGGCGGTGCCGGGCTACGTCGATGAACTCGGCCGCGCCAGCAGCACCGAGACCTTCGTCGCCCTGCGCGCGCACATCGACAACTGGCGCTGGTCGGGCGTGCCGTTCTACCTGCGCACCGGCAAGCGGATGGCGCGCCGCTGCACCGAGATCCAACTGCAATTCCGCGCGGTGCCGCACTCGATCTTCGCGCGCGCCGGTGCCGCGACGCAGCCGAATGCGCTGCTGATCAAGCTGCAACCGGAAGAACGCATCGAACTGCAATTGATGCACAAGACGCCGGGCCTGGACCGCAGCGGCCTGCGCCTGTCGCAGGTGTCGCTGGACCTGGACCTGGACGAGGAATTCGCCAACGTGCGCCGCCGCCTGGCCTACGAGCGCCTGTACCTCGACGCGATCGAGGGCAACGGCACGCTGTTCGTGCGCCGCGACGAGACCGAAGCCGCCTGGCAGTGGGTGGACGCGATCCTCGACGGCTGGAAGTACGCCGGCACCACGCCGAAACCGTATGCCGCCGGCACCTGGGGCCCGAATGCCGCGCTCGCGATGACCGAGCGCCACGGCCACAGCTGGCGGGAGTGAGCGACGCGCCATGGCCTGGGTCGAACACCACCATCCCGACGTCGACGCGCTGGCCGCGGCGGTCGCCGCGCAGCTGCGCGATGCCTGCACGGAAGCATTGCAGGCCCGCGGCCACGCGACGCTGGCGCTGGCCGGCGGCCGCACGCCGTTCCCGATCTACCGCGCGCTGGCCGCGGCGCCGCTGGACTGGTCGCGGGTGATCGCGCTGCCCGGCGACGACCGCTGCGTGGCGCATGATCATCCGGCGAGCAATGTCACTGCACTGCGCCAAGCGTTCGCCGACGCGAACGGTCTCGTCGTCGAAGCGCTGACCACCGCCGACGGCAACCCCGCGGCCTCACTCGCGCACGCCCGCGCCGCGCTCGCGCCGCTGCACGCCATCGCTTTCGACGCCGTCGTGCTCGGCATGGGCGAGGACGCGCACACCGCGTCGCTGTTCCCCGGCGCCGCGGCGTTGCCGGAGGCGATGGCCCTCGATGCGACCGAGGACGCCTTCGCGCTCGTGCCCGATCCGCTGCCGCCGGAAGCGCCGTTCCCGCGCATTACGCTCGGCCTCGCGCGCCTGCTGCGCGCGCGGTCGCTGCACCTGCTGGTCACCGGCGCGCGCAAGCGCGAGGTGCTGCGCGCGGCCCAGGCCGCGTGCGATCCGGCGCTGCGCCCGATCTCCGCCGTGCTGCACGCGCCGGAGACCACGGTGCACATCCACTGGAGTCCATGATGTCCCTGCATCCCGTCGTCGAACGCGTCACCGCGCGCATCGCCGAGAAGAGCCTGCCGACGCGCACGGCCTACCTCGCCCGCATCGACGCCGCACGTCCGCACGGACCTGCGCGCCGCGATCTGGGCTGCGGCAACCTCGCCCACGCCTTCGCGGCCTCCGGCACCGACAAGCCCATGCTGAAAGGCGGCGCCGGCGGCAACCTCGGCATCGTCACCGCGTACAACGACATGCTGTCGGCGCACCAGCCGATGGAGCAGTACCCGACGCTGATCCGCATGGCCGCGCGCAACGCCGGCGGCAGCGCGCAGGTCGCCGGCGGCGTGCCGGCGATGTGCGACGGCGTGACCCAGGGCCGCACCGGCATGGAGCTGTCGCTGTTCTCGCGCGACACCGTGGCGATGTCGGCCGCGACCGCGCTCTCGCACGAGATGTTCGACGCCGCGCTGATGCTCGGCGTGTGCGACAAGATCGTGCCCGGCCTGCTGATCGGCGCGCTGAGCTTCGGCCACCTGCCCGCGATCTTCGTGCCCGCCGGGCCGATGCCTTCTGGTTTGCCGAACAAGGAAAAGGCGGCCGTCCGCCAGCGCTACGCCGAAGGCAAGGCCACGCGCGAGGAACTGCTGGAAGCCGAGTCCGCGTCGTACCACGGCGCCGGTACCTGCACGTTCTACGGCACCGCGAACTCCAACCAGATGCTGATGGAAGTGATGGGCCTGCACATGCCGGGCAGCGCCTTCGTCAATCCGCACACGCCGCTGCGCGACGCACTGACCGTGGCCGCGACCGAGCAGGCGCTGCGCATCACCGCGCTCGGCGACGACTATCGCCCGATCGGCCGCACGGTCGACGAGAAGGCGATCGTCAACGCGATGGTCGGCCTGGCCGCGACCGGCGGCTCGACCAACCACGCGCTGCATCTGGTCGCCATCGCCCGCACCGCCGGGATCATCATCGACTGGGACGACCTCGACGAACTGTCGCAGGCCACGCCGCTGCTGGCCCGCGTGTATCCCAACGGCAGCGCCGACGTGAACCATTTCCACGTCGCGGGCGGCCTCGGCTTCGTGATCCGCGAATTGCTCGATGCCGGGCTGATGCACGCCGACATCCGCTGCGTGCACGGCGGCGACCTGCGCGCGCAGGCGCAGGTGCCGGCGCTGGAAGGCACGCGCCTGGTCTGGCAGCCCGCGCCCGCCGTGTCGCGCGACACGAGCATCGTCCGCCCGGTCGCCGAACCGTTCGACCGCGAAGGCGGCCTGCGCTGCGTGAAGGGCAACCTCGGCCGCGCGGTGGTGAAGATCTCCGCGGTCGCGCCCGAGCATCGCGCCATCGCCGCGCCGGCGAAGGTCTTCGAATCGCAGGACGCGCTGCTGGCCGCGTTCAAGGCCGGCGAACTCGTCGGGGATTTCGTCGCGGTGATCCGCGGCCAGGGCCCGCGCGCCAACGGCATGCCCGAACTGCACAAGCTCACGCCGACGCTGTCGCTGCTGCAGGACCGCGGCCAGCGCGTCGCGCTGCTGACCGACGGCCGCATGTCCGGCGCCTCGGGCAAGGTGCTGGCGGCGATCCACGTCACGCCCGAAGCCGCCTGCGCCGGCGCCATCGCGAAACTGCGCGACGGCGATCCGATCCGCGTCGACGCCGAAGCCGGCGTGCTGCACGTCGACGTGCCCGAGGCCGAATGGGCCGCACGCACCGCGACGCTGCCGGACCTGTCCGGCAACGCGCACGGCGTCGGCCGCGACCTGTTCGGCCTGATGCGCGCGAACGTCGGCCCGGCCGAAGAAGGCGCCTGCAGCCTGTTCGTCACGCCCCCGTCCATCACCGGCTGAGCCGGGAGACCGCGACCGCATGAATGTTTCCGCCGCTTCCTCGCTCGCACTGATCGCCGACATCGGCGGCACCAACGCGCGCTTCGCCCTCACCGACCTGTCGGCGGCCACCGCGCAGGTGCTGGAACCGCGCAGTCTGGAGGCCGCGCGTTTCGCCAGCCTGCAGCATGCGGCCGAGCACTATCTCGACGGCATCGGCGCGAAGCCGCGGCAGGCGGCGATCGCGGTCGCCAGCCCGGTGAACGGCGAGGAGATCCGGCTGACCAACCGCGCCTGGTCCTTCACCCGCGGTGAACTGCAACAGACGCTGCACCTCGATCACCTGCACGTACTGAACGATTTCGGCGCGGTCGCGTGGTCGGTGCCGGCGCTGCACGCGGACGAGCAGATCGCGCTGCACGGCGATGGCGACGCCCCGCTGCAGGGCCCGATCACCGTGATCGGCCCCGGCACGGGCCTGGGCGTGGCGATGCTGGTCGGCGGCGACGATCGCTGGCAGGTAGTCGAGACCGAAGGCGGCCACGTCAGCTTCGCGCCGCTGGGCGAGGAAGAACTCAACATCGCGCGCTGGTTCACCGCGCGTTTCGGCCGCGTGTCGAACGAACGCCTGCTCTGCGGCAGCGGCCTGTCGCACATCGATGCGGTCCTGCGCGGCGCGGTCGACCATGGCACCGGCCAGCACCAGGCGCTGCGCGAGCCGGCGGACATCGTCGCCGCCGCGCTGGAAGGCCACGACCTGGCCGCGCGCCGCACGCTGGCGCGCTTCTGCGCCGTGCTGGGCAGCGTCGCCGGCGACGCCGCGCTGATCCACGGCGCGCGCACCGTGATGCTCGCCGGCGGCATCGTCCCGCGCTTCGTGCCGTTCCTGCGCAGCAGCGCCTTCCGTGAGCGCTTCCTGTCGAAGGGCCGCTTCGCTGCCTATCTCGAATCCGTGAACATCCGCGTCATCACCCACACCGGCCCGGGCCTGCTCGGCGCCGCCATGGCGCTGCGCGCCGACGCCCACCGCGAGACTGCCCGATGAATCCCGAAACGATGGACCGCATCGACACGATCCTGCGCCAGGCCCCGGTGGTGCCGGTGCTGGCCGTCGCCGACGCCGACGACGCCATCCCGCTGGCCGAAACGTTGGTCGCCGCCGGCCTGCCGGTGCTGGAGATCACGCTGCGCACCGCGGCCGCGCTCGAAGTGATCCGCCGCATGCGCACCGTGCCCGGCGCGATCGTCGGCGCCGGCACCGTGCTCACCCCCGCCGACCTCGCCGCCGTGCAGGACGCCGGCGCCGCCTTCGCCATCTCGCCCGGCGGCACCGACACGCTCTACGCCGCCGCGAAGACCGCCACCATCCCGCTGCTGCCCGGCATCGCCACCGCCAGCGAACTCATGCGCGGCCTCGAACACGGCTGGACCCGCTTCAAGTTCTTCCCCGCCGAATCCAGCGGCGGCATCGCCGCGTTGAAAGGTTTCGCAGGTCCTTTCGCCCACGTGAAGTTCTGCCCGACCGGCGGGATCGATGCCGCCAAGGCGCCGGGCTATCTCGCGTTGCCGAATGTCATCACGGTGGGCGGGTCGTGGATGGTGCCGGCGGATGCGCTGAAGGCGAAGGATTGGGGGAGGATCGAGGGGTTGGCGCGGGAAGCGGCTCGGGCAGAGGCCTGAGCCGAATCACCGGAAGCATCACAGCCGGGCGGCCTGCCAATGCATGCCATCCGGCTTCCCCCAGCGGCCACCCCAAGTCCATTCTTCCGCGGCGAAGGCATCCAGCACCTGAGGGATCGTCGCGAAATTAGGTGTCCTGTCGCCGAAACCGTTGCGTGCCGAATCGAAATCGACAGCGCAGCCCCAGCTGTGCATCGACAGTCGGGTACTGCCGCGCATCAGCCGGTAATTGAAGCCACCGGCATAAAGATGCATGCCCCATTCATTGATTCGTTCCTGTTTCCGGCCCGCGGCTTCCCAGATCGCGTCGAAGACGCGCGTCAGGCTTTCCGAGCACAAGCGGTGGATCCTGACGGCTTTCACTGGCTGGAAGTCCCAGGCGGTCACCAGTTTCCATGGCGGGGAAAGCCGCACGATATTGTCCGAAACCTAGGCCGCACTCTCCTGTCCGTCGCGACCTCGCGGGTTTCCGTAAAAGGCATCGACATCATTCTGGTGCGGCCACTTCGCCATCGTCATGCTCCTCGTGGACGGATTTCCTGTCTCTCTCACGGACAGGCTCGCCCCCACATGCTTCCCCCGATGCCCCTCGCCTGCGGGTGTTGATAGGTCGCGCTTCGGCATCACTTTGGTCAGGCATCACCTTCTTCGCGGTTCGCACCCCACGCCATCTCCATCGCGATCCAGATGCGGGCCGTAGCCAGGATCGCCGCGACGCACGGGCGCGGCACCGGCGGCGCGGGCTTCGGCGCAGTTGGCGAAGGGACGGGATGATCTCGAACGTGGCGCGACACCCGCTTCGTCATCAGACGAAAGATCGAATCGCAGCGGCGATGTAGTTGAAGGTGCAGGTCCGCTGCCACGATGACAGTGATAACCGCCGTGCTTGCGGTCGTGATGGCATCCGTTCTTGTCGAGACCGCCGCCATGCGCACAGGCCGTGGTCGCGCAGAGTCCCGTGAGCGTCAGCAACGCGATGAACATCGCGGCGGCGGCACTGTCCCTGGCCATCGGCATTCCCCCTGTGGAATCGGCCGGCTTCGTTCCTGCAATGCGATTCGAGTCTGTTGTGCGTTTCCCGGGAGCGTCAATGGCTTCGGCACATTCGCCAGCGACAAGGCGCAAGGTGAATATCGCTCTCGGTGCAGGAAGTCATTGAAACGATCGATCCATGCGATCGTCATCGAGGAATCGATTCAGAGACTGGATTTGAACTGCAGTCCCATTCCATCTCGCCCAAAGAAAAGGCCCTTGCCCGGCGGGGAACCGGACAAGGGCCAAGCTCGCCTGTCGAGAGTGTGACGCTTAGAAGCGGTAGTTCACGCCGAACAGGTAGGTGCGACCGTACTCGAAGTATTCGCGCGGCCGGGTGCTGTCGCCGCCGAAGGACGAGCGGAAGGGCTCGTTCTCGAGGTTGTTGACCTGGAGCAGGATGCCGAGATTCTCGAGTGCACCGGACTGGAAGGTGTAGCCCAGCTGCAGGTCGGTGACGGTCTCGCCTTCGAACGTGCGCTTGGTGCGGTCGCCGCCGAAGCCCTGGACTTCACCCAGGAACGCCGAGCGGTGGCGCTGGCTGACGCGCGCCGAGAAGCCGAAACGCTCGTAGTACGCGGTGATGTTCGACACGTACTTCGACAGGCCCGGCAGCGGCTCGGAGCTGCCCGGGCCGTTCGGCTTGACCGAGCTCTTGGTGTCGGAATAGTTGGCCTGGATGCCGAAGCCGTTGAGCGGCTCCCACAGCAGGTCAAGCGGCAGCGACACCGCGAGTTCGAAGCCCTTCACCGTACCGCCCTCGCCGTTGGCCGGACGGGTGTACACGCCCACCGGGTTCGGCGGCGGGTTCGCCGGATAGTCGGCCGGCGTGAGCGAGGTGTCGTTGATGTTGAACAGCGTGGCCTGGTTGTAGATGTAGGTCTTCAGGTCCTTGAAGAAGTAGGCCGCGCTGACGTAGCCCTTGTTGCCGCCGAAGTACTTCTCATACGAGATGTCGTAGGCGTTGGCCAGCCAGGGCTTCAGCTTCGGATCGCCACCATCGCGGGTCCACCACGGCGTGGGCAGGCCGGTGACCGGATCGACCGTGTTCGGCGCACCCGTGATCGGGTTCGTCGCACGGTTGCGGTCCACGTTGATGTTGCCACTCGCGCGCATTTCATCCATGCGCGGACGCGCCATCTGGCGCCCCGCACTGAAGCGGATGAACTGGTCGGCGGGCAGGCCGAACGACAGGTTCAGGTTGGGCAGCCAGTCGACATAGCTGGTGCCATCATCGACCTTGTTGCCGGCGCCGTTGCCCGGGAAGGTTTCCTGGCCGGAGGAACGCTGGTCGACGCTGACGGCCTGGATGCCGAGGTTGCCCTTGACCGGCACCGAGCCGAGCTCGGTGTCGATATTGGCCTGGAAGTACAGCGTCGAGACCTGCTCGTTGACTTCCCAATTCTTGTTGCTGATGTCGGAGTTGATGTTCGTGCGGCGCGTGTAGAGCTGCTGATAGGCGCGTTGCGCATCGTAGCCGTAGATCGAGCCCACGCCGAAGGCATTGAAGGCCGAGCTGCTGTGCAGATTCGTCGGGATGGCCGCCGAGAAGCCGTCTGGGCAGGCCGGCGACACGCCGCCGAGGCAGGCGGTGAGGTCGAGGAAGGCTTCCTTCGACGCGCGGCTCTTGGTGCGGTCGGTCAGGTTGGCGCCGAACTTGAAGCTGCTGAACCAGCCTTCGTCGAAGCTGCGCTCGAAGTCGAGGCGGAACGAGGACAGCGAATCCTTGACCTTGAAGTCCTTGATGTAGCCGTCCTGTCCCCAGCCGCCGGCGTCGCCGAGGCGGAGGACGTTGGGATCGCCATAGTCGTAGCCGAAATCGTGGACGTAGTAGCCGTCGCTGTTGCGCGTGATCGTCAGCGTGTCGCGCGGCAGCGTCGGGTCGACGCCGGCGTAGGTCTCGAGGACGCGCTGCTTGCGCTCGGCCTTCGAACCGCTGACGTCAACGCTGGCCCGCCAATGGTCGTTCAGCTGCAATTCGTTGCGCCAGCCGATCGAGAACAGGTTGTCGTACGACGCGTTGAAATCGTTGCGGATCACCGGATTGACGCCGGTGAACGAAGCCTGGCTGTTGGTGCTGCCGGGGACCGTGGTCGCACCGAAGGCGGCGCCGAATTCCATGCCGCGCTTGTCTTCCTCGCGATCGAACTTCGAGTAGAACACGTCGAGCACGGTGTGGTAGGTGTCGTTCGGCTTGAATTCCAGCGTGCCCATGAAACCGTCGCGCTGGTTATCAACCGACAGGTCGTACAGCTTGCCGCCGCCGAAGATGCCGCTGCCGTCGTAACCCCAGGCGTCGCCGAATTGCTTGGCCTGCGCCGGGTTGTTGAGGTGGGCGTAGCCCAGCGCCAGACCGACGGTATTGTCCTTGAACTGGTCGATGTACGAGAAGCTGTAGCGCTCGCCGTATTCCTTCTCGTCGCCGACCTTGTTCATGTCGCCGCGGACGTTGACCGCGAAGGCGCGCTTGCCGAAGGCCAGCGGACGGATGGTGCGCAGGTCGACGGTGCCGGACAGGCCCTGGCCGATCAGCTGCGCGTCCGGAGTCTTGTAGACCAGCACCTGGCTGGTCAGCTCGGACGGATACTGGTCGAACTCGACGCCGCGATTGTTGCCGAGGCTGACCTGCTCGCGACCGTTGAGCGTGGTCGTCGAGAAGTCACCGGCGAAGCCGCGGATGTTGATTTCCTGCGGACGGCCGCCGAAACGCTGGGCGGTCAGACCGGGCAGGCGCGCGAGCGAGTCGGCGATCGAGGTGTCGGGCAACTTGCCGATGTCTTCGGCCGAGATCGCTTCGACGATCGAGGTCGACTCCTTCTTGGAGTCGGTCGACGCTTCGATACTGCGACGGATGCCGGTCACCTGGATGGTGTCGAGGTCGCCGGCGTCGGATGGAGTCTGGTCGGCCGTCTGTGCTTGTGCCGCACTGGCCATCATGAGCGCGGCCGAAGCCAGCGCCACGCTCAACAGGTTTCGCTTCAAAGGCTGCATGGATCCCCTCCACAGCAACTGGAATTCGTTGGCGGGGCCATGCGTCTCCACCGTCGTCGGGCGACGGCACCGCGGTTCCCGGCATGTCCAGGGTCCAGCCTGTCCCCGGCACGCAGCGGCGATGGTAGTGCCTGCCCGCCCGGCGAACAGGGATTTGCATACGTATTCATGCAAAAACGCCGTCAAATCAGCGCCATGGAAACGGTATCGCCGGAAATGCCGCAGGTTTTCGCGAATGGCTCGCGGATGGCCCGGGCGCGGGTGCCTTCAGCCCCGGAGGGCGCAGTCCGCAGCCAGGCCGGCGAACACCGCCATGCCCACCCAGTGGTTCGCGAGGAAGGCCCTGAAGCAGGCCTCCCGGGCCCGGGTGCGGGCGATGGCGAACTGCCAGCCCGTGCAGCCGGCAGCCACCGCCACTCCCACCCACCACGCCGGCCCGAGTCCGGCCTTGCTGCCGACCAGCCAGAGCCCGGCGAAGAACAGTGCGTACAGCACGCCGAGCGCGACCAGATCGAGGTCGCCGAACAGGATCGCGGTGGACTTGGCCCCGGCGCGGAGATCGTCCTCGCGGTCGACCATCGCGTACCAGGTGTCGTACGCCGTGGTCCACAGGATGTTGCTGACGTACAGCAGCCAGGCGATGGCCGGCACCTCGCCGCGGATCGCCGCGAACGCCATCGGGATGCCCCAGCCGAAGGCCAGGCCGAGGTACACCTGCGGCAGATAAGTATGTCGCTTGAGGTACGGGTAGGTGGCTGCGAGCAGCACGCCGACCACGCTCATCGCGATGGTCAGCCGATTCATGGTCAGCACCAGTCCGAACGCCACCAGCATCAGCACCGCGAACACCGCCAGCGCTTCGCGGCCACGCACCGCACCGGACGCCAGCGGCCGGTCCTTCGTGCGTTCAACCAGCGGATCGAGCCAGCGGTCGGCGTAGTCGTTGATGACGCAGCCGGCCGAACGGGTCAACCACACGCCCAGCGAGAACACCACCAGCGTCCACCACGGCGGCACCCCGTCGGCGGCCAGCCACAGGCCCCACCACGTGGGCCACAGCAACAGCAGCCAGCCGATCGGGCGATCGCCCCGGACCAGCTTCCAGTACTGGCCCAGGCGCTCACGCCAGACGGAAACCTCGGCGGCAGGATCGGCAGTTCGGCTCATCTCGGAACGGTCGCGGACGGGGAGGCTCGCGCCGGCCGCCCGAATCGGGGACAATGGCCGCCACGCGCCTGTAGCTCAGCCGGATAGAGTAGCGGCTTCCGAAGCCGTTGGTCGGGGGTTCGAATCCCTCCAGGCGCGCCATTCTCTCTCTGACCGATCCGTGCCGCGGCTGGGACCTGTCCCGCCAGGATGGTCGCCCCCGGCAAGTGGACGTCTCCGCGACGACTCGCCACCCGGCCCTCCGGCGTCCAACGCAGGCAGCGGCGCTGTACCAAGGCGGGTCGCGTTCACTCGGCAGGCGTGATTCGAAAAGATCCCGCCGACTCCCGTACGGGAAGTCGCGGCCGGGATTGACGTTTCCGACACCGCGGTCCCGACGGCATGCCGGATGGCCGGAATTCCCGCGCCGAACGCGCGGTCGCTCCGCACAGGCTCATCAACGCGAAGCCCACGGCGTTTCACGATCGTTCGTGATGTCGAGGCCGCACGCGCCGTGGTGAATCCTGCTCAGGACCCGCCGGACGGGCCAATCGGCTGGACGCACTCGTCCCCTCGATAGGCGGCGTGGATCCCCCTTGCCGTCTGCCAGAAAAAGGCGCCCTCCAGATAATCCGGCCAGTTCGCGCGAGCGAATGGCGTGCGGAGGAACCTCGCGACCGTCGCGGTCACCAGCAAGTCGTGTGTCACGAAGACATGGAGACCCGGGACGTTCGTCGTCGAGGCGAGCATCGAGTGGACCAGCGCGCGTGCGGCGTCTGCGGGACGGGCCATTCCCGGCAGCGCTTCCGTCTCCTCGACGAGGTGTCGCATGACCCCTTCGTGGCCGAGCGTCTCCCAATTCGTCCATGCCACGGCCGCGTCGACCACGAACGCTCCCGGATCGCCGAGCGAATGATCCTTCACGACCGGCACGATGTCGGACGCTCCCTCGACGAGCGCCTCGGCGGTTTGCACGCACCTGGCAAGCGGGCTTGTGTGGAGAGTTCGCAATCGACCACGCAGAATCCTTCCCAATGCGGTCGCAAGCTCACGTCCCGCTTCGTTGATCGGCAGGTCGTAGCCGACGTCGCCCGGTGGCAGATCGTCACGAACCGAATGGCGAAGAAGACACGCGACGGCCCTGTCCTTCGGCACCGTTTCAAGAAGCGTCAGCGTCGAACGCGGGATGCGCCACTGCCGTTCAGTCACAGGCCACGCCCACGATCACGGACGGCAGCGCCGGAAGCCGGCGAACCGATTCCATCTCGAAGCGGGCAGCCGACAGCATGCGGCCGAAATCGGCCGAGGTTCGCTCCCGGCCTCCGGTCGACATCAGCAAGTGCAGATCACACAAGGCACCTGCAACGCCGTCCATCGGCATCAGCATTTCCACGACGTACAGCCGTCCACCCGTCGGAAGTGCCGCACGCGCGTGTGCGAGGATCCGGATTGCCTGTGCGTCGTCCCAATCGTGCAGGATTCGCGACAGGATCACCACATCTGCCTCGATGTTCCAAGGCGCCAGCAAATCCCCGCTCTGCCAGCGGACACCCGGCAAGGCGGGCGCCATGTCCACGACCTCCGGCCTCTCGAGCACCATCACGTCCGCGAACGGATGCGCCTCGACGATCATTTCGGCGAGAACGCCGAGGCCGCCACCTGCATCCACCACGCGCTCGTCGCCGCGCAGACCCAGTGCACCGCAGACCGCGCGATAGTCGTGGCGCGCGTAGCTGCGCAGCATGCGGTGATGGCCGGTACAGCGCGTCTCGTCCCGCGCAACGTCGCCGAAGATGTCGGGCGCCTGCCAGCCACTGCCCATCCGCAGCGCGTCCGGGAGTTGGTGCCACAGGGTCGTGAAGGGCCCTGCGTACTCCAGCGCGGCATCGGCCAGGGTGAGGGGGTGATCCGATTGGAGGAATTCTCCCCGGGCCGTGAGTGTCCACTCTTCCTCCCGTCGAGCGGTGATTCCAAGCTCACCAAGTGCCCGCAGCAGCCGCGGCACGAGGTCGGGACGGAGCCGGCACCGTTCGCTGATGTCTTGCTCGCTCGCCGGCAGGATCGCGATGACGCCGAGCTCCACCGCGGCGGCAATCGCCTGGGTCTTCCAGAAGCCCACCATGTCCGCCGAGAGGCCGGCGAATTCCGGGCGTCGCGCCGGACGCAGCTCGACAAGCGTCGATCCGGACTCATCGATGACCTCGAGGCCACCGTCGAACCGCTCGACCCGCGCCTGCCCGTTGTAGAACGGTTCGACCGCATGGAACCGGCGCCGGTACGCAGGCCGACCTGCGAGGTCGACATGCATCCAGCCATCCTCGTCGCGCGCGCGCGCGAAGCCTTTGTGGAACACATCGAGGTCGACAAACCACTTTTCGTGAACCAGTGCGCCGTCGAGGTCGACATGGCTTGAATGGCCATCGTCCGCCTGCACGACGGCGATCCCGTCGCGATAGTCGCCGACGTAACGCCACCGGGAGGCATAGCCGGGCTCGCCGGACGGCGTGATGTGAAAGTAGTGCCCGTCGTGTTCTCTCACCGCGCAGCGCTGTTGCTGGAAGTTCCCGCACCACGCGAATCGCCCGCTATAGGCGTCGGCACCGTCCGGCGTGATGTGCGCCCACCCCGTCACCTGGACGACCGCGGCCAGGCCATCGTAATACCCGAAGGTCCGGACGAAGCGGCGTTCGTAGGCAGCCGAGCCGTCGCGCCGTATGTGCCATGCCTCGGCGCCACGGTGCACGGGAGCCAACCCGGGAGCATGGAATTTCAAGACCGCATCGAAACGTTCGTCATAGACCGGCTTCCCGCAAGCGTCGACATGATGGGTGCCCGCGGGCGCCACGGCCAGGGATTGCCAGCTCATGCTGTCTGGCCAGGTGGTTTGCGCATGTTGCAGCTCCGACAGAGTGGTCGGTCCCGGTAATCGTCCACGAGCGTTCGGTAGCGCTCGCCGTTCCAGATTTCCATGAACCCCTGCTCCGACATGCGGCCGAAATCGCCAAGGGTCCGGCGCTGCAGATCGGGGGCGCAGCAGGGGTCGAAACGTCCCTCGGCATTGATCCATGCCTCCTGTGCGAGAAACGGACACGCGCCGCCACGCGCGATGTCTTCCGTCGCAGAGGGCTCAAGCAGGAAAATGTTCTCGAGCAGTACGTGGTTTCCGTTCGGCAGCGTTCGCTCGGCCGCCGCGTCCCGCGCTTCGAGGACGGCGCGATTCCAGCGCTCGATGGCGTCGGGGCTCCGCCGCATCGATTGCCCGCGGATTTCCTCGAAATGCGCCCACAGGTGGTGCCCTTTCACGCGATCGACGCCAAGATCGATCGCCAGACGCACCATGTCCGCCAGTTCCGCCACGTTCTGCTCCAGGAACGTAAGCTGGAACGTGACCCTGCAGCGATGTCCACCCGATGCCGCATGACGGTCGCGTACCAGGATGAAGTCACGGATATTTTCGAGCGCCTTCTCCCAGCGGCCTCCCGGCATGATGGTTTCGTAAGTGGACTTCCTTGCGCCGTTCCACGAAATCTTCACGTCGGACGTGACCGGAACGATCAGCTCGGCCCACCGCGTGGCCCCGCCCCTGGGGAATGTCCCGTTGGTCGTCAGGTTCAATTTGATGTCGTAGCGGCGGCACAAGCCGAGGATCCGGTCGAAGTGCTCGTACAGCAGGGGTTCTCCCATCGTCGAGGGAATGATTTCCCGGAGCCCGTGCGGCACCGCCTCGGCGACGACGCGTTCGATGGTGTCGAATGGCATCACGCGACGAGGCCGTCCTGCGCGGACTCGCCGCGCTTGCAGCGTGCTGTGCGGTGAGTGCTCTTCGCACATCACGCATCGAAGATTGCAGATGTCTGGATTCGTGTCGAACGTGATGCGCCAGGGCCCTGCCGTCCGCGGGACACGGGCAGCGGAGCGAGACGCGAGCGCCCGCGCGTAAAGCGCCTCGATGTCGCACGCGTGCTGTTGGATCGACGGGATGTCGCCCGAATCGTCGAACAGATATCCGCGCGCCCCCAAGGTGGTAGCAAGGCCGGGCTCGTCGAGCATTCGCTGCATCTGTCCGGAAAGCGCATGCACGGATCGGTGCTCGAACAGCAGGCCATTGACGTCGTGGTGCACGTACTCCGCCATCCCGCCGACATTGGCGGTGATTACCGGCACGCGGGCCTGCTGCGCCTCGTGGATCACGAGGGGCGCGTTCTCCACCCAGACGGAGGGGACGACGATCGCGTCGCAGTGATCGAAGACATCCCGGACGATGGCGTCGTTCTTGTATTCGGGTCGCCACTCGATTCGCTCCGCGGCCTCTTTCGAAAGCGAATCGGCGATTCGTCGCAGCGATGCCGTGTCCTGCCCGCGGGGGCGCCCCCAGATGCGCAGACGTCGCTCGCCCCGCAACATGCCGAAGGCCCGGATGAGGTCGTGGATGCCCTTCGCAGGGATATGCGTGCCGATGTACCCGAACGTGAAGCACTCATCCGCGGCACGCCGCCGTTCGGCCATGCGCTCGCGCGCGAAACCGTAGTCGAGGAACACCATTTTTTCCGGAGGCAATCCGAACTCGTCCCGGAAGCGGTCGTGCAAGTATCTCGACGGCGCAATGAAGGTATCGACCAGTTGTGCCATCTCGCGGACATGTCGCATGCGCCGGCCGACCCAATCCGTCCAGTAGCCGACGTCGGCCTCGCGTTCTTCCGGAGCGCCGCTGAAGTAACGCGCATAGCAACGTTCGGCGCACTTGCGATCTTCCTGGCCGTCGCACGCGGACCATAGCTCGCTGCCGTTTTCCGGAAAGGTCTGCATGAACTGCCCGCGCGGACACATCAGCCAATAGTCGTGGAGCGTGAAGACGATCGGTATGCCGCGGAGTGCGGCCTCGCGCAGGAGCGATGTCGAAAGGTGATTGAGGTGGCCGACGTGCACCACGTCGGGCACGACGCGATCCAGAAGTTCGGCGAACCGCTGGTCGATCCCGACCGCCCGGTATCGATCCTTCAGTCGCGGGTTGTTGACGACATGCACCCGGATGGCGGGCTCATCCGGATCGCGCTCGCTTCGGAGCTGGAAATCCGGTGCGAACGGGTCCTCTTCCCGCGTGAAGACGTGGACCTCGTGTCGCCGGGCGAGCGCGTGGCATAACGTCTGGCTGTAGACCTCGGAGCCCGCGTTGTAGCGCATGGGGTAGCCGTGGATCACTTTCATGATCTTCATTGCGCGATCTCCGTGCCGACGCCGTCGATGTGGAGTTTCCGGAACGCCTGGACGAGCCGGAAAAGCCCGTCCTCCAGCGAAATCACAGGCTGCCATCCCAGCAACGCCATTGCGCGGGCAGGGTTCCCGAAGAAGCGGGCCACGTCGAAGTCGCGCGGCGCGGCTGGCAGGATGGTGGAACCGGACCGTCCTAACCGACAGGCAAGACCGGCCAGCTCACCCAGCGTCGTGGGTCGACCACTGACGAAATGGATCGGCGGCACGGGATGATCCGTGGATTCCAGCAACCCCACGAGGGCGCCGATGCCCCGCGCGACGTCGTCCACGTGGGTGAAGTCGAAGGTGTGTTCCAGCCCGTCGACGCGCAATGTCCGGCCGAGTGCCGCGGCCCGCGCAAAGGCAGGAACCACGCGGTCGGCATGATCGTCCGTGCTCCCGTAGACGTTGGACAGGCGGATCGTGCATGCGCGCACGCCTCGTGACTGGGCTTCGGCGACCAGCCACTCGCCCTGCGCCTTGGAACGTCCATACACGTTCACGGGCTTCAACGCATCGTCTTCTACAACGGGCAGCGCGTCCGGCTGCCCGTACACCTCGCGACTGCTGGCGAAGATCAACCACGGTTTGCGGATGGACTGCTCGGCGGCAACCAGCACGTTGCGGAGGCCATCGACATTGGTCGCGTGACAAAGCTCGGGGTTTCGCTCGCCCCAGACGACACGGGACACGGCCGCGAGGTGGACGATCCCATCGACATCGCTGACGGCATTTCGCACGCGCTCGGGATCACGCACGTCGCCCTGGTGTTGGCCGGCCGCACGAATGTCGAGGCGGACGAGCTGCGATCCGCGCAGGCCGAGGACTGTTTCCAGCCTGGTGCCGATGAGGCCCGAGGAGCCGGTGATCAGGATCCTGCGGGTCATGGTGCGGCCCGCAAGGAAGGCGGGCACATCCTGCAACGCATGCGAGGCGGGTCATCGGACCTGCCCGTAGGCGACGCGCAGCACGCACGATCCAGGCCTGCCGCCCCGGCGCGAGGGCATCGCGCGCACCGAATGAATCCCGTCACCAGCCATGCTCCTGCATTTCGCCATACCGGACAGTGCACCCCCGCGGGCCTCGGGAATTCCCCGGGGCAGGGGCGTTCGTGTGAACGTACCGGATGCCGGACGTGGCGGTCCATTCCATTTCCGCCTGCTGCTGTCGCGACGCCTCTTTCCCCGGCGTCGCTACGGGCCGAGCCAGCAGCAGTCAGTGCACACGTACCATGGCAGTCTACTTCGTGCCTCGCCGGGATTGGATGCTGCACCTTGCGGAAGATCTCGCGAGGGCCATCCGGCGGGAGGCGCTTCCGGCAGAGAATCTCCGCACCGAACTTGTGCATCACCCCGGCCACGCCTTTGGCCCTCCTCGTCCTGCATGGAAGGGCGCGCACGGTTGTATCCCGATCCAGCAGAGGTCGTCGAGAAATCGTCGACCGGAGACATCGTGTTCCGCGCAGCGCGCGCAAGGTGAGGCCTCCCGGTCCAGGGTCGACGGATGCAGCTGGAAATCGGAGCACTTGGCGAGGCAGCCGATCTCGGGCCAGTGCTGTGGCGATCAGAGGCGAGGCCGACACGCGGGCCTCCACGGCCCCCCCATTCGGCCCGGGAAATCGGGTGGACGCGCTCGCCACGCTGCCGGCCTTGAAATCGCCAGGATCGCGCCCACCTCCGGGGCATCCCCGGTTTCCCGGGTTTCATCGCCTTCATGCCTCCAGGAGCCCATCGGATGAGCACCGACACCCCCGCCGCGCCCGAAAACACCGCGGCCCCCGAGACCCACGCCTTCCAGGCCGACGTGCAGCAGGTGCTGCAGCTGGTCATCCATTCGCTGTACTCCAACCGCGACATCTTCCTGCGCGAGCTGATCTCCAACGCCTCCGACGCCTGCGAGAAGCTGCGCTTCGAGGCGATCGAGGCCCCGGCGCTGCTGGCCGACGGTGGCGACCTCGCGATCGACCTGCTGCTCGACGACGAGGGCGGCACGCTGACCGTGCGCGACAACGGCATCGGCATGTCACGCGAGGAACTGATGCACAACCTCGGCACGGTCGCGCATTCGGGCACCAAGCGCTTCCTCGAACGCTTCGCCGGCAACGGTCCGGTCGACGCGCAGCTGATCGGCCAGTTCGGCGTGGGCTTCTATTCGGCGTTCATCGTCGCCGACCGCGTCGAAGTCACCAGTCGCCGCGCCGACAGCGGCGAGGCCTGGACCTGGGCGTCCACCGGCGACGGCCAGTTCACGCTGACGCCCGCCGGCGCCGACGCGCCGCGCGGCACGTCGATCCGCCTGCACCTGCGCGAGGACGCCGGCGACTACGCGCAGGCGTGGAAGCTGCGTTCGCTGGTGCGCACGTATTCCGACCACGTGGCGTTCCCGATCCGCATGGAGAAGCCGGCCGCCGCCACCGAAGACGACGCCGAGCCCGCAGTGCCGACGCTGGAGACCATCAACCAGGCCGCCGCGCTGTGGACGCGCCCGAAGAACGAACTGACGGACGAGGACTACCAGGGCTTCTACAAGCATCTAAGCCACGACTTCGAGAACCCGCTGGCGTGGACCCACAACCGGGTCGAGGGCAACCAGAACTTCACCTCGTTGCTGTACGTGCCCACGCACGCACCGTTCGATTTCCAGAGCGGCCGCGACGAGCGCAAGGGCCTGAAGCTGTACGTCAAGCGCGTCTTCATCCTCGATGCCGCCGAGCAGATGCTGCCGGCCTACCTGCGCTTCGTGCGCGGTGTGGTCGATTCCGACGATCTCCCGCTCAACGTCAGCCGCGAACTGCTGCAGGACAGCAAGCAGGTCGAACGCATCAAGGGCGCGCTGGTGAAGCGCACGCTGGACCTGCTGGAGAAGATCGCGAGCGAGGAACCCGAGCGCTACGCCACGTTCTGGGAAGCCTTCGGCAACACGCTGAAGGAAGGCATCGCCGAGGACAGCGGCAACCGCGAGCGCGTGCTCAAGCTGATGCGCTTCGCGACCACGCGCAGCACCGGCGCCACCGACCGCGTGTCGCTGGACGACTACATCGGCCGCATGGCCGGCGCGCAGGAGGACATCTACTACCTCACCGCCGACGGCTGGAACGCGGCGCAGCACCATCCGAAGCTGGAAGCACTGAAGGCGCGCGGCGTCGAAGTGCTGCTGATGCACGAGCGCATCGACGACTGGATGTCCGGCTACCTGCACGAATACGCCGGCAAGCGCCTGCGCAACGTGGCCAAGGGCGAGATCGACCTCGACGCGCTCGGCAGCGCCGAGGACAAGGCGAAGCACGAGGAAGCCGCGAAGGCTGCCGCGCCGCTGGTCGACACGCTGAAGGCCGCGCTGGGCGACGAGGTGAAGGACGTGCGCGTGTCCAACCGCCTCGTGGATTCGGCCGCCTGCCTTGTGCTCGACGAGTACGAGATGTCGATGCAGATGCAGAAGCTGATGAAGTCGCTGGGCCAGGACGCGCCGGCCGGCAAGCCGGTGCTCGAGATCAACCCGGACCATGCGCTGCTGAAGCGTCTGGAAGGCGCCGCCGGCAACGACGCACTGGTCGGCGACTACGCCCGCCTGCTGTTCGACCAGGCGATGCTGGCCGAGACTGGCACGCTGGACGATCCGGCGACGTTCATCGCCCGCGTCAACCGCCTGCTGGCGGGCTGATGCCCCCGGTCGCGCGGGGCGGACCGCCGCCCCGCGTGACCAACGACACACGCCGCCCACGCGCCCCGCGTCCAGACTGCGGGGACGCGACCGCGACGGCGATGCCATGAAGACCTTCGGCCACGGCATGTTCTACGGCGAGACCGACCGGCGTCGCCGCGTCGACGCCATCGAACTGGCCGAACTGCGTCCGACCGTGCCCGAGCACGCAGTCGAGACCCACACCCACAGCGACGCCCACTTCGTGCTGGTGCTGTCCGGGCGCTACCTCAGCAGCGCGCGCGGCATGCCGGCGATCAGCCGCGGCCCCGCGCTGGTCTACAACCCGCCCGGCACCACCCATCGCGACTGCTTCCGCGGCCTCGACGGCGCGCGCTTCCTCACCGTGTCGCTGCCCGCCGCCGCGGTGGCCGGGCGGCGCGATCTGCCGGAAGACGCCGTCCGCGCCAATGCCCGCGGCGAACTCGCGGCGCTGGCGCTGCGCAGCGAACTGCACCGCTGGGACGACGTCTCCGCGCTGGCCATCGAAAGCGGCGTGCAGGCGCTGTTCGACACGCTGGAACGGCGCCATCGACTCGAAAGCAACGACGGCCCGGCGTGGCTGGCCCGCGCCCGCGAACGCCTGCACGACGACTGCGCGCAGCCGCCGCGGATCGAGGAACTGGCGCGGATCGCCGGCGTGCATCCGGTGGCGTTCGCGCGTGCCTTCCGCCGCCGCTACGGCCGCTCGCCCGGCGAATACCTGCGCGAATGCAGGCTGGAACGCGCCGCCGGCCTGCTCCGCGACCGGCGCCTGTCGCTGGCCGACATCGCCGCCCGCGCGGGCTTCGTCGACCAGAGCCACTTCACCCGCAGCTTCCGCCGCGGCTTCGGCTGCACGCCCGGCGCGTGGCGGCGCGGGCGCTGACCGGCGCGCGCGCAACGCCGCCGGTTCACTGCGTACCAAACCGGACGCCGCGGCGCTGGTAGTGTCGTCGCGTCTTCCGGAGCCCCTCGCATGCGCCCAGCCGCCGTCCTGCCCGTCCTGTTCGCGACCGTCTTCGTCGCCGCCCCCGCTCTCGCCGCAGAGGCGCCGTCGCCCGTCACTGCCCCCGCCGTCGGCTTCGACGCCGCGACCCGCGCGATCGAGGCCGGCGAGTACAAGAAGATCACCAGCGTCCTCGTCGCCCGCGACGGCAAGCTGCTGTACGAGCACTACTTCGACGCGAACGACGCCGACGGCGGCCCCGAGGCGCGGCGCAACACGCGCTCGGCGACCAAGACCATCGCCGGCATGCTGCTCGGGCTCGCCATCGCCGATGGCAAGCTGCCGAATGCGCAGGCGCCGATGCTGCCGTACCTCGGCGAGCGCCCGCCGATGCAGAACCCCGATCCGCGCAAGGCGAAGATCACCTTCGAGGACCTGGCGACGATGTCGTCGCTGCTGGAATGCGACGACGAAAACCAGTTCTCGCGCGGCAACGAGGAACGCATGTACCTGGTCGAGGACTGGGTCGGTTTCACTCTCGACCTGCCGATCCAGGGCTTTCCTGCGTGGATGAAGAAGCCCGCCGAATCACCCTACGGCCGCAACTTCCGCTACTGCACCGCCGGCGTCACCACGCTCGGCGCCGCGCTGCAGGGCGCGCTGGGCGAACGCCTCGACGCCTACGCGCAGCGGCGCCTGTTCGATCCGCTGGGCATCGCGAAACCGGAATGGCAGTTCTCGCCGCTCGGCATCCCGCAGGCCGGCGGCGGCCTCGGCCTGCGCAGCCGCGACCTGCTCGCGCTCGGCCAGCTCTACCTCGACGGCGGTCGCGTGCATGGCAAGCAGCTGATTCCCGCCGATTGGGTACAGGCGTCCGTCGCCCCGCACGCCCGCGTCGACGACGGTGTCGAATACGGCTATCTGTGGTGGCGCATGCAGTTCCCCGTGAACGGCAAGACGTGGCAGTCCTTCGCCATGAACGGCACCGGCGGCAACACCGTGCAGGTCTTTCCGGAGCAGCACGTGGTCGTCGTCATCACCACCGCCAACTACGACGTGCCACAGCCGCACCGCCTCGTGATGAAGCTGATGACGGAGCGGTTGTTGCCGGGGTTGTGAGCCGCGCACCAAGGATTTCGCGTAGGGTAGCGGTGAGCGAAGCGAACCCCACCACCGCAGCCGCACGACCATGCCGTGCCACCCCATCCGCCTGCTCGCCCTCCTCTACGCCACGCTCGTGGTCGTCGTCGCCGCATGGACGATCTGCACCGCCATCACCATGCGCGCATCGTCGACGGAACACCTGCTGCCCGCGTTCACGCTGATGATCGTCTGCTTTCCCGCATCGCTCTCGGTGCCCGCCATCGCCACCGCCTTCCCCGGACATTTCGACACCGAACTGTCGCAAGCCGTATGGATCACCTGCTGCGGGTTGTTCCAGGCGCTCGCCCTGTTCCTGATCTCGCGCTCGATCGGTGAGAACAGGACACGGTCGCCAGGTTGAGCGCAGACCTCCGGCGCGGTTGACCGATCACGCCGGAATCAGCCTCGGCGCATGGCCTTCGCGACATCCGCCCAGGTCGGGACGTGGCACATGTACTCCGGCGTCTGTCCCCGCTGGGGACCGAAGAGGAACAGGTTTGGCACGATGCCGATCATCGGTTGCAGCACATCGGTGCGGTCGTCGATGAAGTGGCTGATGCCCAGTTCGCGGCAGTGAATCGCCTTGTCTGGCCGCTTCAGGCAGAACCTTACGCGGTCGCGGGCGATGCCCGTGCGTTCGAAGAACCGATGGTGCTCGAACCATTGCAGCGTACGTTCCTGGATGCGCGGCCCGCACTTCGAGATGATCCAGACCTCACCTTCGAAGCGCTCGACCAATGCAGGCACGACATCGAACATGCCGTCACAGGGCGGGGTGTTCAGGGCGTCGTCCAGCGTGCCGCCGATGAAGGAAGTATCCGGCGACGCGCTGTCACCGGGGCTGATGAGGACGCGACCGACGTCGATGCCGAGTTTCATGATGTACTCCGTGGATTCCTTGGTTTCGATGGCGTGAATTGCACACGCCTTGTCTATCCACGGGAAATTGATTTGTCGGAGCATCTATAGAAAAATCGGATAATGAATATTTTGCGCGATGTCTCGATCGATGCGCTGCGCGCCTTCGCGGAATTCGCCGAAGACGCCAACTTCAGCCGCGCAGCCCTCCGGCTGCACCTCTCGCAACCCGCGCTCCATGCCAAGGTCGGGAAACTCGCCGAGGCCGTCGGGCGCCCGCTGTACGTGCGGCGCGGGCGGGCGATCGAGATCACCGACGCAGGCAGGCGCGTGCAGCGCTTCGCCCGCGAGATCTGCGCTTCGATGGCGTCATTCCAGGACGAACTGCTGGACCGGAACGCGGCGCAGCCGGTCGTGCTCGCCGCGGGCGAAGGCGCGTTCCTCTACCTGCTCGGCCCGGCCATGCGCGCGCACCTGGCGACGCGCGGACATGCGCTGCAGTTGATGACCGCCGACGGCGCTACCGCCGTCGAGGCGGTGCGCAACGGCAAGGCGCACCTCGGCGTGGCATGCCTTGAATCATCACCTCGCGACCTCGCCGTCACGCCGTTGACCCGGGTCGGACAGGTGCTGGCGCTGCCGAGGAAACACCCGCTCGCCGCGCGTCGCAGGCTGCGCCTGCGGGATCTTGCAGGCGCCGGACTCATCGTGCCGCCCGCGGGCCGCCCGCATCGCACGATGCTCTCGCAGATGCTGCAGTCGGCAGGCGTGCCATGGCATGTCGCGGTCGAGGCGAACGGCTGGGAACTCATGCTGCAACTGGTGCGACTGGGCATGGGTCTCGCCGTGGTGAACGCCTGCTGCCGCGTCCCGGCCGGCGTGACGACGCGACCCCTGCCTGAATTGCCGGCCTTGCAGTACATGGTGTTTTCGCGCAGGGAAGGCGTCACCGGCACGGCACAGGCGCTGCGGCAGACCATGCTGACGCACGCGGAGGCATGGTCGTCGACGGGCGCCTAGGCGGACCTGTCATCCACGCAACATCGTGAATGCAACACCATGTCGGGCGCAAAACATCCGGCCTGCGCTTATCCTTTCGGCATCGCCTCGCCGCTGCCGGCATGGCTTGAATCAGGCACAAGTCGCATGTCACCAACCAGCGGAAGAAACGATTCGAGCGATGGCTTCGATCCGCGCTTGCTCATCGATGCCGCGAAAGAGCAGGCCCCCGGATGCCCATGGCTTCCGGATGCGCTGGCACGTTGCGGTGCTGGCGAATGGGAAAGCCGTGCGTATGTCGTTTATGTCGCGAGACAGAACCCGGACCGGCCAGGATCCGATTGGCAGTTCCAGAACAACATCGTCCTCCACCACGTGAAATTCGGCATGGTGATCATCGACATCCTGATCGGAAATCGCATCGGAGGCATCGAACTGGTCGACAGGATCTAGGCGTGTCGAAGCAATGGCGGGCCAGGGCCCGCCCTACGCTTCCATCTCCTCCAGCGCCGCCACGATCCGCTGCACGTCGCCGGCGTAGAAGCCGGCCGAGTTGATCGTGTTGATCTCGACGATCCGCGGGCCGTCGGGGGTGTCGCAGACGTCGATGACGAAGGCGCGGTGCGGTTGCCAGTCGGTGATGGCGGCCATGACGAAGCGGTCCAGGCGTTCGTCGACGTCGGCGGCATACACGACGCGACGGCCGAGTTTGTACAGTGACTTCGTCGCGATGCGGCCATCGACGACCCAGAACCGGTATTCGGCATGGATCGTCTTCGGCACGCACAGCTGCACCTGCGTCGTCGGCGCGAGGCTGGTGCCGTAGTCTTCTTCGAGATCGCACACCTGCCGCTGCCACGCCTCGAATTCACCGGGGTCGAACACACGGCCGGCGAAATACTTGGAGTCGTCGATGGGGCGCAGGAAGGTCGGCTGATCCAGCAGCACGTCCTCGAACGCCATCACCCGCGAATCGGCGTTGAGCATGCGCTCGCCCCACGCGGCCAGCTGCGCGCGGAAATCCTGCTCGAACAGGTCGTAGACGCCCGGCGTCCAGCCGTGCGCACGCGCCGCGTGGCGCATCGAATACGAGCCGAAGCACACCGCCTTCTGGTGGCGCAGCACCGGCAACGGCTCCAGTTCACCGACGAAGGGCACGACCTTGTGGACGCTGTACGGCAAGTCGAACTGTTCGAGCGTCGAGACGAGCGTGTCCCACTCGTGCTCGCGGAACAGGTTGGTCTGCAGGATCCAGTGCATGCGCCCCCCTGAAAATGCGCATGCTACCCGACGCGCGGACGTGGGTGCTTCACCCCGCCGGCTTGCGCACCGCCCCCACCGGCAGTTCCTCCAGTCGCCGCATCTCCGGCGTGTCGAACAGCGCGCGGTCTCGGAGGTAGTCCAGGAGCATGTCGGTCGCGTCCTCGCCCCAGAACAACTGGCCATCGATGAGCACCGTCGGCACGCCGAAGATGCCGTCCGCGACGGCGCGATCGAAGTTGTGCTGGAGCGTGACGCGGACGCCGGCGTCTTCCAGCGCTGCGGCCGGATCGGCGATGGCGAGCCGCGCGGCGAGTTCGGCGATGCGTTCGGGCGTGTCGGGCAACAGGCCTTCGCGCCAGATGAAATCGAACACGGTGTCGACGGCTTCGGGCGTCGTGCCCGCGGCCACGCACAGGCGCAGCGCGGTCACCGGGCTGAACGGATGCACGGGCGGGAACGTGAACGCGATGCCGTCGCGCGCCGCGCGCCACTGCACGTGGCGATACGAGAACAGCCGTTTCGCCGGGATCTCGGCGGGGCCCTTGTGGCCGTGCAGGTTGAGCAGGCCCGCGAACAGGATCGGCCGCAGCTCGAAGCTGCAATCGCGCAGCGTCTTGATCCGCTGCCATTGCAGATAGGCGAAGGGCGAGATGACGTCGAAATACCAGACGGCGTGCGTCGACATGGGGGATGTCCTCAGAGGAAGACCAGCAGGCAGGAGACCGCGGTCAGGATCGCCAGCGCGCGGCGCGGCCAGCGGGCGGAACGTGCATCGGCGAGCGAGGCGCGGAAGACGCCGCCGAACGCCGTCCACGCCACGATGGACGGCACGCCCATCGCGGTGAAGGCGAACAGCAGCACGGCGATCGACGGCCAGTAAGCGGCGCCGGGCAGCGAATACGTGCCGACGGCGCTCGTCGCCATCATCCACGCCTTCGGATTGACGAACTGGAACGCCGCGCCGCGCAAGAAGCCCATCGGTGGCGCATCGGCCCGGCCGACGATCGCATCCGATCGCCACAACTTCCACGCGAGTTGGAGCAGGTAGGCGACGCCGATCGCCTTCAACGCCAACTGCAGCACGGGAAAGCGCACGAACGCGGTGCCGAGTCCCGCCGCCACGGCGAGGATCAGCAACAGCAGGCCGATCTGGAAGCCGGCCATCATCGGCAACGAGCGGCGCAAACCGACCTGCAACCCGGACGCGGCCAGCATCAGGTTGTTCGGCCCCGGCGTTCCGGTCGCGACCAGCGCGAACACGGTCGCGGCGACGATCAGGCGTGCATCCACGTGCGTCGATCCCCGATCACGATGGCGTCAATGCGCGTGCAGCGCGTCGAGCACGTCGGCGACGGCATCGATCACCGCCTGCGGCTGGTCGATCTGGATGTTGTGTCGCGACATCGGCACCATGCGCTGCGTGCCGCGGGTCGACAGCGCCGCGGTCTGGCGATGCGCGACGACGTAGGCGTTGTAGCCGATCTCGCCCAGCGGCGGCGTCATGTCCCACAGGCTGTGGGTGAGCACGACCACGGGCTTGTCGCCGAACGGATGCGTGCCATCGAACAGCGCGGCGTAGCGTGCGTCGGCCGCGGCGTCGGGCACGTACGGGCACACGGCGATCTCCGCGGCCTGCGTCTCCTGGTAGGCGATGCTCGCTTGCAGTCGCTTGCGTTCGGCAAGGATCACCGGCCCGAGCGGCGCGCGCACCGGATCGGTGCACTGCGCGTAGCGCGCATCGTCGAGCTTGCCGGCGCGGGCGTCACGCGCGCAGTCGCGGAAGTGGTCGACGGCTTCGCGGATGCCGCCCTCGTCGTCCGCACGCGCGTCGCGCACCAGCGCCTCGCCGAAGCGCGGCGCCAGCACCGGGCCGACCCGCGCCCACATCCTTTCCTCGGCCGGGTCGACCAGCACCAGCCCGGCGACCTGCTGCGGATACATCGCCGCGTAGAGCTTCACGTTGAAGCCACCCAGCGAATGCCCGACCAGCAGCAGCGGGCCGTCGACACCGGCACCGGCGAGCAATGCATGCAGATCGCGCACGAGGTTCGCGGGCGTGGCCGGGCGTGACGCGGGATCGCTGTAGCCCATGCCGGCGCGGTCATAGCTGCACGCCCGCGTGCGCGTGGCGACGGCCGGCTGGATCAGTGCCCACGTGCTGGACCAGTCGCTCAGCCCGGAATCGAAGACCACCGTCGGCGTGCCTTCGCCCATGCAAAGCAGATTCATGCGCCGGTCGGGCTCGACCTCGATGCGCTGGTGCGGATGCACGTAGTCGTCGGCGACGCGCTCGACCGGCAGCGCGGCGGGACCGGCAGCGGACGCGACGCCCGCAGTCGAGCACAGCCAGGCGGCTGCGATCGAACGCAGGCGATCGCACGCTTGCGTGACGATGCGATGGCGAGACGCACTCACGACGCCACCACCGCGGTACCGGATGGCGCGTCCAGCAACCGTTCGCGCAGGAACGCGATCACTTCGTCGCGGGCCTGCAACGTCGGATGCCCGGCTTCGTCGACGAGGTGCGCGGTGAACACGCTGTGCGGCGAGCGCACGACATCGCGGAAGAACGGCGGCGGATCGGGATTCGCCGCGCTGTCCGGCAGCACGCGGGCGACGAAGCGCGGACCGAGCGCATCGCGATACGCGGCGAAGCGTTCGGCGCGGCAGTGCGCGTCGCCGTCGAAGCGGTAGCCGAGCACGCGCAGGTCGTCGCGCTCCAGGCGTGCGCGCACCGCGGCGAGTTCGTCCGCGCCCATGTCGATCGCGGCGGGAGATTCCAGCGGCAGCGACGGCTGCGCCAGCACCGGCGCGATCACTGCGGGTTCCAGCACCATCGACAGCGCGAAGTTTCCGGTGAAGCACATGCCGATCGCGCCGACGCCCGGGCCGCCGTATTCGGCATGCGCCTGCCGCGCCAGTGCCCGCAGCCAGCGCGCGATCGGACGTTCGCCGCCATCGGCGAGCGCGCGGAACTCGGCGCGGACGCAGGTCTTGCGGAACACCTCGACGCCCTCCTGCGCCTGCGGCAAGGCGCCATCGCGCCCGAACAGGGAGGGCAAGTACACGGTGAAACCCGCGTCGCGCACCCAGCGCGCGAACCGCGCCACGTCGGGCGAGATGCCGGGCATCTCGGGCATCACGATCACCGCCGGACCATGGCCGGCGACGTGCACGCGGCAGGCGATGTCGTCGAACGCCAGCGTGCGCGACACGAAATCCTCCAGTGGGTCGTCGATGCGGGCGGCAGGCGCCGCAGCGGCATTTCCTTCGACCGTTGATGCGTTCATCGCGTGCCCCGTTGCGTCGGAAGCGACATTGCACCCGCACGGTGCCCGGGCGGGGAGTGCCGGAAACGACAGCTTTCGTGCGGAATCCGACAACGGCCGAAGCACCGGTTTCCGGGTTATCGTGGCCCGGTCCGCGGCCTTGTCCGTGTCCATGCATGTACCCGGGAGATTCCGCATGCCCCTGCATCCATCGGTGATGGTGATCACCGGAGCGAGTCGCGGCATCGGCGCCGAAACCGCGCGCCGTGCCGCCACGCGCGGCCATGCGGTCTGCGTGAACTACCGCCGCGACGCCGACGCGGCCGAGGCGGTGGTCGCCGGGATCCGCACGC
The DNA here is from genome assembly GCF_056313665.1 of Lysobacter sp. DMC104. NCBI lineage: Bacteria > Pseudomonadati > Pseudomonadota > Gammaproteobacteria > Lysobacterales > Lysobacteraceae > Lysobacter > Lysobacter sp. DMC104. The sequence goes on from NZ_JBQUZW010000005.1 coordinate 110,114, forward strand.
AGGGCGGGACGGCGCAGGCGGTGCAGGCCGACGTCTCCCGGCAAGAGGACGTCGAGCGCCTGTTCGCCGCCGTCGACGCCATGGGCACGCTGGTCGCGCTGGTGAACAACGCCGGCATCCTCGAACGCCAGATGCGCGTGGACGCGATGGACGCCGATCGCCTGCACCGCGTGTTCGCGACGAACGTGATCGGCACCATGCTGTGCGCGCAGCAGGCGGTGCTGCGGATGTCGACCGCACACGGCGGCCACGGCGGCGGCATCGTCAACGTGTCGTCGGTGGCGGCGCGCACCGGCTCGCCCGGCGAATATGTCGACTACGCTGCGAGCAAGGGCGCGATCGACACGTTCACGCGCGGACTCGCGGCGGAAGTCGCCTCGCACGGCATCCGCGTGAACGCGGTGCGGCCCGGCTTCGTGCACACCGGCATCCACGCCGACGGCGGCGAACCCGGCCGCGTCGCGCGGCTGGCACCGTCGATCCCGATGCAGCGCGGCGGCGAGCCCGGCGAAGTCGCCGAGGCGATCCTGTGGCTGCTGTCACCGGCGGCGTCGTACTGCACCGGCACCTTCATCGACGTGGCGGGTGGCCGGTGATTCCGCACGACGTTTTCATCAAGGCATCGCCATGAAGGACTTCGAGATCCTCGTCTTCGAGGGCGCGTACCCGAGCAGCGTGGCGATGAGCCGCGACATCCTCGACGCGGCCTGCACGCTTGCGCGGAAGCTTGGTTTGCCGGTGCCCGGCTGGGGCCTGTATTCGCTGCATGGCGGACGCCTGTCGCTGCGCGACGGCATCAGCGTGGAGACGCGGCCGCTGCCGCCGCGCCGCGCGGGCCTGCGCTCGGTGTGCGTGCTGCCCGGGCTGGGCACCGATCCCGCGTCGATCCTCGCCCGCATGCGCACGCCCGACGGCCGCGCGATCGCGCGCCGGCTGGCGACGCACGTCGCGCGCGGCGGCGAAGTCGCGGCCTCGTGTTCGGCGGTGTTCGTGCTGGCCGCAGCCGGCCTGCTCGAAGGGCGGCGGGTCACCACGACGTGGTGGCTGGGCCCTGCGCTCGCGCAGCAGGTGCCCGGCTGCCGCGTGGACACCGACCGCATGGTCTGCGCGGACGGGCCGGTAGTCACCGCCGGCGCCGCGTTCGCGCACGCCGACCTGATGCTGCACCTGCTGCGCGATCGTTTCGGGCCGAAGCTCAGCGAGTCGGTGGCGAACATGCTGCTGCTGGAGCATCGCCATGCGCAGGCGGCGTTCGTCATCCCCGAAGTGCTGGCGAGCGGGCACGCGCTGGTGTCGCAGCTGACGGCGCGGATCGAGGCCGCGTTCCCGCAGGTGCCGCCGGTCGCCGAACTGGCGCGCGCACTGTGCGTCTCGGAGCGCACGCTGGCGCGGCATGTGCGCCAGGCGACCGGCAAGGCGCCGCTGGCGTTCATCCAGGGCATCCGCCTGCAACGCGCGCGGACGTTGCTGCACAACAGCCGCATGAGCGTCGACCAGGTGGCCGCGCACGTGGGCTACCAGGACGCCACCGCGCTGCGCCGGCTGATGCGCAAGACCACCGGCGCCACGCCCGCGCGGTTCCGCGCACAGGTGGAGGTGGAGGCGCCTGCCCGCACACGACGCACGACACCGTGATGCGCGCGGGTCAGCGCTCCTTGCGCCAGTTCACCGAGCCGCGATGCTCGATCGTGCTGGTCTCGATCTCGATGTCGAAGCCCTTGCGCAGCAGGTACTTCAGCGTGAGCACCTGGCCGGTACCGAGCAGCGACACGCCGTAGCTGACGTACAGCCGCGGCGAGAGGTACTTGCCGATGCCGACCACGCTGCCGCCGAGCGCGCGCGATTCGCTGACGCCGGCGTCGTCGAGGCCGATCTTCGCGCCCAGCTGCGACGCCAGCAGGTTGCCGGCCGACAGCGCGGCGGTGGCGGCGCTGAGCTGGCGGGTTTCGCTGGCGTTGGCGCTGGACAGCGGACGGCCCAGCGCGAGGTAGGCCAGTGCCTCGGATTCGCTGGTCGCGGGATTGCTCCACACGTGCGCGACCGGCGCCGAGGCGCGGCCGCTGACGTCGATACCGGCGGTGACGTCGCCCACTTCGCGTTCGGCGCGCACGTCGACGATGGGATCGCCGAACGCGGTGTTCGACCACACCAGCCGGCCGCGGGTGATGTCGAGTTTCTGGCCGTAGGCGGTGTAGCGGCCGTCGACGTCGAGCGAGCCGGTGGCGACGGTCTCGCGGCCCGGGCGCGCGCGCATGCGCACGCTGCCGCCGAGGCTGCCGTCCAGGCCGAAGCCGTGCAGGCGCACGTCGTCGCCCATCACCAGCGCGAGGTCGAGGTCGAGCGGCGTGCCGCCGCTGCGCTCGGGATCGGCCGGGTCCAGCACCACCACGTCGGACGATCGCGACACGCCGGTGTCGAGGCGTTCGAGGTCGACGCGCGCGCTGGGGATGCGCACGGTGCCGGTGACCGACAGCGGCTGGCCGGCGGCGTAGCGCACGACCACCGAGGGATCGACCACCGCGTGCAATTCACGCGTGTCGGAGACCAGCACCTGCTCGCCGGTCAGCGCGAGCCGCAGCGGCGTTTCCGCGTCCTGCCAGCCCAGCGTGCCGTCGATGCGCAGCGTGCCGTCGCCGCTGCGCACGCTGCCGGCCAGCGTCGCGCTGCCGTCGGCCTGCGCGTCCAGGCGTACGTCGCCGTCGCGCAGGCTCAGCGCCAGCGCCGGCAATTCGGTACGGAAGTCGCTCAGCCGCGCCTGCCCGCCCAGCGCCGGTGCCGCACGCGTGCCGGCGAGCGTGATCCGGCCCTGCAGGTGGCCCTGCGGTTCGACGATGTCCGGCGAGAACAACTCCAGCCACGTCAGCGAACGCGTGTCGACGTCGACCGTGCCGCGCAGCGGCGCGTAGCCGTCCCAGCCGGTCGCCAGCTGCGCGGACACGCGGCCGTCGGGGCTGAGCGCCGCGGCCAGCGTGGCGTCGACGCCGTGCGGATCGAAGCGACCGTCGAGCACGAGGTCGCGATAACCCAGCACCTCGCGCGCGCCCAGCGCGAGCCCGCCGTCGGAAGAACGCACGTGCGCGGTGCCCTGCCACGCGCCGCCCTGCGGCCGCACGCGGGCGTCGAGATCGATCGCGCCGCGCAGCGCCCAGCGCTGTCCGCGGCCGGTGGTGGTGTGCGTATCCGGCGCGAGGTACGGCGCCAGCAACGCCAGCGGCAGCGCCTGCGCGCGCACGTCGGCGCGGGTCGGCCAGTCGACGTCGGCGCAGAGATTGCCGGTGCGGTCGTCGGTGGCGAAGCAGCTCGACGCGATGCGCAGGCGGAACGCGTTGCCCTGCGGCGTCGCGGCGAACGCCGCCGGTGCCTGCAACGTCCACGCCGCGCCGGTGGTCGGCACCAGATGCAGCGTCGCCAGCGTGCCGGCCCAGGTCGCGTCGCGCCGCGCGACGTTGCCGGACAGCGCGACGCGACCGACGTCGGCCACGGCCTCGCCGTCGACCTGCAATCGCTCGATCGCGCCGCGCGCCGACAGGTGCAGCGTCTGCAGCGCGAGGCCGGCGTCGACGCCGGTGGCATCGACGGTCAGCGCGCCGACCGCGCCGTCGCGCCACGGCAGCCGGCCCTGCGCGCGCAGCGACTCCGCGGTGTAGCCGGCGACGCGCACGCCGTTGCCGGTCAGGTCGACCGCGATGTCCGGCTGCGCGCGCGGCCCGGTGAGGCGCAGCGTGCCGCGCAGCGCGCCCTGCGCGGTCGGCAGCAGGTCGTCGAGATGCAGCGGCGCGAACGTCGCGTCGACGTCGAAGCGTTCGGCGATGCGGCCCTTGGCATCGACGCGACTGCCGCCGAGCGTCAGCGCCACGGTGCCTTCGCCGTCGGTGCGGCCGTCGGCCTTCGCGGGCAGGTGCGCGAGCACGTGCGCGCGGCCGCCCAGCGCGCGACTGCGCAGGCGACCACCGAGGCGATCGGCGTCGACCAGCACGTCGAGGCCGCCGTCGCCGCGTGTGCTGCCGGTGCTGCGCAGCGCGCCGTTCACCGCGCCGCGCCAGTCGGGCAGCAGGTAGCCGGGATCGAAGCCGGCGAGCGTCGCATCCGCCTGCCAGCGCAGCGCGGGCGACCACGCGACCTCGCCGGTGGCGTCGAGTCGACCGCCCGGCATCGTCGCGCGCAGCGCGCCGATCTTCGCGGCCTTGTCGTCGCCGCGCGCCTGCATCGCCAGCTGCGCACGTTCGTCGCCGCGCACCAGCGTCGCGGTGCCGTCGGCGGTCCAGTCGCGCAGGCGGCCGGCGAGCTTGAAATCGCCGTCGCCGGTCACCGCGACCGCATCCTTGGCTTCGCCCTGCCAGCGCAGGCCGCGGGCCTGCACGCGGCCGTCGAAGCGCGCGTCCGCAGGCACGGTGAAATCGGCACGGCCGTCGGCGCGCACGTGGCCGCCAAGCACGTCGATCGCGAGCGGCGCGAGCAGCAGCGTCTGGTGCTCGATCGTCACCTTCGACGGCTGCACCGTCGCGACGAACGTGTCCTGCGCCACGCGGCCCTGCATCGTCGCGCTGCCACCCGTGCCGTCCGCGCGCAGGTCGAAGACGTAGGGCGGTACGTCGTCATCGGTACCGGTCAGCGCGGCGAGTGTCAGCGCGTCGCCCTTCGCGGCGAAGGTCCAGCGCGGCACATCCTCGCCGACGAGGTGCAGTCGCGCCGAGACCGGGCCCGGCGCGCGGCCCGCCAGCGCGACGTCGAGCGCGCGCAGGTCGCCGCGCGCGACGAGGCCCAGCGTCGCCGGCGTGCGGCCGGCGGCGGCGGGCAGGCGCGCGCCGACGACGAGGTCCATGCGGTAGCGATCGCCCGGCGCGTAGTCGCCGTGCAGCGTGAAGCGGCCGCGATCGGTGTCGGCGTCGAGATGTTCGACATGCAGGGCGCCCGCTTCGGCGCGCAATCCGCCGCGCAGGCGGCGCACGTCGACGACGCCGTCGCCGGCCTGCGTCACCGCGAGGCCGTCGATCGCGATCGCATCGGCCTCGATCGCCAGCGGCGGCGCGATCTGCGGCAGCGATTCCGGCCAGCGCGGCAGCTCGAACGGCGTGTCGTCCTCCGGCAGCGACAGCGTCGCGCCGGTCACCGCCAGCGCATCCAGCCGCAGGCGGCGGCCGAGCAGCGGTTGCAGCGCGGGATCGAGCATGAGCGCCTTCGCGGTGAACACCGTTTCCAGCGGCGTGGCGCAACCGGGATACGCGACCGGCTTGCCGTCGCGATCGGGGCAGCCGCGATGCACGTAGCGCACGTCGTGCAGCGTCATCGGCCCGGACGCGGGGCCTTCGGCGCGCGACCACGTCAGCGAATCGCCTTCGGGCAGGCGCGCGACGATCTGCCGCAGCAGCACGTCGCGGCCGCCCAGCGTGTTGAGCAGCCAGTACAGCAGCACGACCGCGCCGACGGTCAGCGCCGCCAGCGACAGCGCGCCGCGGATCGCCAGCCAGCGCAGACGCGCGCGGCGACGGTCGCGCAATTCGGCGATGCGCGCCTCGCGCGCTTCCTGCGGCTGCGGCGGTTCGACGGGCGGGGTGTCGGGCGGATTGTCAGGCATGGGCTCGTCCGTGCGCATGGCTCAGAGATCCGCGCCGAGGTTGATGTGCAGCGTCACCTTCGAATCCGGATCGTCCAGGCCGTGGCCGATGTCGATGCGCAGCGGGCCGACCGGCGATTTCCAGCGCACGCCGATGCCGACGCCGGTGCGCCAGCGGTCGATGCGGCCGTCGAAGGCGCTGCCGCCGTCGACGAACACCGCCGCGCCCCAGGTCGGCGTGAAGTAGCGCTCGTACTCGGCGCTGGCGACGACGACGTTCTTCGCGCCGACCGAATACAGGCCGCGGTCGGTCTCGATGCGCGGGCCGATCTCGCGGTAGCCGTAGCCGCGCACGCTGCGGTCGCCGCCGGCGTAGAAGCGCAGGCTCGGCGGCATGTCGACCAGCGCGCCACTGAAGGTGTGGCCGAGTTCGCCGCGCACGATCAGCCGGTCCTGCGGGCCCAGGCCGCGGAACCAGCTGCCGCGCACGTGCACCTGGGCGAAGTTGGCGTCGGAGCCCAGCGCGCTGGCGCCGGCGCGCAGCGTGAGCGCGCCACCGAAACCACGGCGTGGCGCGATGCGGTCGTCGACGTTCGCGTATTCGGCGACCAGCGCCGGGAAGGTGGCAGTGGCGTAGCGGTACTGGACCGGCGCCAGCGCGCCGCCGCCGTCGTCGGCCAGCGCCGGGTAGGCCCAGCGTTCGCGCAGCACGTGCATCGACGCGACGAGGTTGAGGTTGCGGCTGTACTGGCCGCTGCGGCTGCCGACGAATTCCATCCGTCGCGAGTCGATGTAGTCGGTCTGCTCGTCGGCGAACTGCAGGCCGGCGGTGTACCAGCCGTCGCGCCACGCGAACGCCGGCACGCGGTACTGCAAGGTCAGCGTCTTGCGCTTCTCGGCGTAGTCCAGCTGCGCCAGCGCCTTGTGGCCGCGCGAGTTGAGATAGCGCCGCTCGACGCCCATCGACACACCGGCGCCGCTCTCGGTGCCGTAGCTGGCGCCGAGGCTGTAGATGCTGCGCTTGGCCGGCGTCAGCCGCACGGTCACCGGCACGCGGCCGTCGACGGCGTCCTCGGGCCGCGGCTCGATGTCGATGCGGCTGAAGTAGTCGAGCCCGTCGAGCGACTTGCGCAGGCGGTCGAGGCGGCCCTGGTGGTAGTACTCCCCTTCCTTCCAGTAGATGAAGCGACGCAGCAGCGCGTCGCGCACCGCCGGCTTCGGGCCCTGGTCGAAGACCACCTCGCCCATGTCGTAACGGTTGCCGCTGTCCCAGCGCAGGTCGATGTCGGCGGCGCGTTCGGCGCGGGTCACTTCGACGCGACGGGCGAGGAAATCGGCGTCGAAATAGCCGCGCTCGGCGAGGCGGCGGGTGATGAACGCCTTGCTCTTCTCGTAGGTCGCGTGCTCGAACACGTCGCCGACCTTCGGCTGGAAGGCGTCCAGCTCCTGCTTCAGGTAGCGGTCGTCATGGCCTTCGCCCTCGATGGCGACCGTCGCACTGCGCACGCGCACCGGCTCGCCGGGCGCGACCGTGATGCGCACGTCGACCTTGGCCTCGGGCGCGAGGCCTTCGACCGACGCGGGCACGGTGGCGATGGTGATCTGCGGCGAATAGCGGCCGAACGGTTCCAGCGCCTCGCGGGCCTCGTCTTCGGCCACGCGCAGCAGATAGGCCAGGCGCGCATCCGACACCGCCTTGCCCTGCGCATCCTCCAGCGACAGCGCGGCATGGACGTTCGTGGTCATCGCCGGATCGAGGCCGGTGACGTCGACGGTGCCGATCGTCGCCGCGTGGGCCGCGCCGCAACACAGGACACACACGGCGGCGGCGACGGGACGAGGGGCGATCGGCATCGCGACAGGATAACCGCCGCCCGCGACACCCCGGCCGCATGACGCGGCGGCCGTTCATCTTGCAATCGAGGCCGCGCGCGATCGTGCGCGGCCTCGGCGGGACGCAGACCCGCAGGATCAGGGCGCGTTCGATGCCACCGGCGCCGTGGCCGGCGGCAGCTGGTCGGCGTACTTCTTCATGCACTTCGGAATCGGCTCGGAGGCCAGCACGCGCGGCTGCCAGCTGCGGTTGGGTTCCGGGTGCGAATGGTCGGCGGCCAGCACGTAGCGGGTGCAGGGTTGCATGTCCACCGAGAACGGCTGCGCGGTCATCTCGCCGCTGGGGCCGCGCTTGTAACTGGCCAGGCGCAGGCCATGGCGGCCGGGCGCGAGTCGGTAGACCGACTGGTCGGGGAAATCCATCGAGCCGTCGATGACGGCGACCATCACGTCGTACTGCGCGAGCTTCGCGTCGGTCCGACCACCGACGCTGATCTCGGCCCAGGGGCCGTCGGCGGCAAGGGCGAGAACGGGGAGACACGCACAGGACACGGCCAGCATGGCGAGGGACTTCCGACGTCGCATGACGGCACCTCGAAGCATCGGGAACGCCATCACTCTAGGCCCGCCGCATGACAGCCCGCCGAGACTTCCATTTCAGATTTGCACGACCGCGGTGCGCGGCGCGGCGATCGGACCTGGCGGTCAGACCGGCCGGAACGTCTCCAGCCCCGGCATCGGCGGCTCGCCGGCCTTCGGGCGGAACTCGCCGGAGGCGGTGTCGAAGACGTAGTCGTCCTTCCACGTGTCGTAGTGCCGCATCACCTCGTGGATGGCGCGGGCCACGTAGACCACTTCGGCGTCGGTCATGGTCGGATGCAGCGACACCCGCACCCAGCCGGGCTTGTTGCTGAGGTCGCCGGCATCGATCTGGCAGGTGATCCGGTGCGAGGTCTCGGGGTCCACGGCCAGCAGGATGTGGCCGTAGGTGCCGGCGCAGGAACAGCCGCCACGCACCTGCACGCCGTAACGGTCGTTGAGCAGGCGCACGATCAGGTTGTGGTGCTTCTCCAGCGAATAGAACGAAAAGATGCACAGGCGGTCGCACTGCTCCGGCTCCAGCAGCTGGATGCCCGGCTCCTTGCGCAGCTCGGCGAGGAACAGCTCGCGCAGTTCGCGCTCGCGCGCCTCGATGTTGGCGACGCCCATCGCTTCCTTGACCTCGACCGCCAGCGCCGCGCGGATGGTCTGCAGGAAGCCCGGCGTGCCGCCGTCCTCGCGTGCCTCGATGTTGTCGACGAAACGGTGGCCGCCCCACGGGTTGGTCCACGCCACGGTGCCGCCGCCGGGGGCATCCGGCACCTTCAGCCGGTACAGCGAGGCATCGAACAGCAGCACGCCGCTGGCGCCGGGACCGCCGAGGAACTTGTGCGGCGAGAAGTACACCGCGTCGAGCTTCTGCGCCGGGTCGGCCGGGTGCATGTCGATGTCGACGTACGGCGCCGAGGCCGCAAAGTCGACGAAGCACACACCGCCGTGGGCATGCATGATCGCGGCCATCTCGTGGTACGGCGTGGCGATGCCGGTGACGTTGGAGCAGGCCGAGAACGCGCCGATCTTCAGCGGCCGGTGCGCGTTGCGGCGCAGGATGCCCGGCAGCGCGTCGACGTCCGGGCGACCGCAGGCGGCACGCGGCAGGATCTCCACGTGCACCGCGCATTCCTCCCAGCTGGTCTGGTTGGAGTGGTGCTCCATGTGCGTGAGCACCACCAGCGGTTTCTCCTCGTCGCGCATCGCCACGCGGTCGGCCACGTGCTCGGGAATGCGCAGGCCGAGGATGCGCTGGAACTTGTTGACCACGCCGGTCATGCCCGAGCCCTGCGCGATCAGCACGTCGTTCGGGCCGGCGTTGCAGTGGCGTTTGATGATCGCCTGCGCCTGGTGGTAGGCGTGGGTCATCCGCGTGCCGGTGAGCGTGGTCTCGGTGTGCGTGTTGGCCACGTACGGGCCCAGCACGTCGGCGATGTAGTCCTCGATCGGCCGGTACAGGCGACCGCTGGCGGTCCAGTCGGCGTAGACCACGCGCCCGTCGCCCTGCACCCGCGGGTCGACCAGATCGTGGCCGATGACACCGGCGCGGAAGGGAGCGAACCAGGCTTCGAGGCTGGCCGGACGGGGAGCGCGGAGAGGGGCGGCGGCAGGCATATCGATATTATGCCTCGTCATTTGCCACGGTCGCAGCGGTATGGCATGCGCGCCGCCAGCCGGTTGCGCCGCTTCGCCCCTCATCCGCCCTGCGGGCACCTTCTCCCCGCGCGCGGGGAGAAGGAGATGGGCCGGGTCGGACATGCCCCGGTCACGGCCCGCGTCAACGTGGCGCAACGGATGGGCTGAAGGAAGCACCATGGGCGCCTGCCGGGCACCCTCTCCCCGCCTGTGGGGAGAGGGTGCCCGGCAGGGCGGGTGAGGGGCACGACGGATCAGACCGACAAATGCTCGATCGCGGCGACATTGCCGAGGCGGTCCGCGAGGCGTTGCAACAGCCCGGGCAACGAGCACGCCCCATGGCTCACACGGACAAACCTTTTCCGGCAGCGCTATCGGGCTGCGGCCCGCCGCCCCTCATCCGCCCTTCGGGCACCTTCTCCCCGCGCGCGGGGAGAAGGAAATGCGGTCGGGCGGAAGCGGTCGGGGGGCGCGTCCGGCGTGCCGTGTCAGGGGAGGTTTGGCGGGTGTGTCGCCGGATTTCCTCCGGCAAGCTCGGCGATTGGCTGCCCGTCGCCCTTCATCCGCCCTGCGGGCACCTTCTCCCCGCGCGCGGGGAGAAGGAGATGGGCCGGGTCGAGTGCTTGGCGCGCGTGCCTCAGGGCGCCGGCGCGACGGCGGCGTCGCCGAACTTCTTCCGGCAGCGCTTGATCGGGGTCTGCCCACGCAGCTCCGGCGCCCAGTGGCGGTTGTCGTCGCTGGTGCCGGGCGTGCGCCGGCCGATCAGCTCGTAGTTCATGCACGGCTGCATGTCGATGGCGAGGGTCTGCACCACCAGCGCCCCGGCGGTGTCGGTGCGCTGGATGGCGACCGTGATCTCGTGCCGGCCTGGGGCAAGCTGGTAAAGGGTTTCCGGATCGAAATCGCGTTTTCCATCGATGGCGATCATCACCAGCGACTCCTGGCGCGGATCGGAAGCCTTGGGCTGGCCCAGCAGGACCTGCGACCACGGCTTCGACTCATCGGCGAAGGCGGGCGCGGCGACGGCAAGGACCAGCAGCACGGACAGGGCGAGTCGGGACATGGGCGCACCAGTGATCAGGAAGGGGGATATGCCTGACAGCGGAGAACGGCGGGCAACGGGATCATGCACCCGCGCCGCCACCCCATGCGACAACGCCCCTCTCCCCATGCGGGAGAAGGGTTGGGAAAGGGGCCGATGATCCGCGTCGCTCGCCGGAGGCCATCCCTCTCCCCGCCCGCGGGGAGAGGGTGCCCGGCAGGGCGGGTGAGGGGCGCGGCGGATCAGACCGAGAGATGCTCGATCGCAGCCACGCTGCCGAGGCGGTCGGCGAGGCGCTGCAGCAGCGCGAGGCGGTTGGCGCGCACGGCCTGATCGTCGGCGTTGACCATCACCTTGTCGAAGAAGGTGTCGACCTCCGGGCGCAGCCGCGCGAGGTGGCCGAGCACGGCAACGTAGTCGCGGTTCGCGAGCAGCGGATCGGTGTCGGCGATGGCCTGCTCGACCACGTCGTGCAGCGCGCGTTCGGCGTCCTCGACGAACAGCGTGGCGTCGACCGACGCCGGGATCGCGATGTCGGCCTTCTTCAGGATGTTGCGGATGCGCTTGTTCGCCGCGGCCAGCGCCTCGGCTTCCGGCAGCTTCACGAATTCGCCGATCGCGCGCAGGCGGCGGTCGAAGTCGAGGAGGGAGCCGGAGGTCGTCGCTGCGTTCGTCGCGACTTCCGTCGCTCCCACAGTAGACGTCGTCGCATTCGAATCGTCGCCGGAAGATACGCCTTGGGATTTGCTCGCAGCCCCACCTGTGGGAGCGGCGTGAGCCGCGACCGGGCGCATCAGCGCGGCCACGGCCTCGAACTGCTGCGGGGTCACACCTTGATCGGCGTAGTAGGCGCGGAGGCGGTCTGGCGTGAATTCAAACAAACCAAGCATTGTTCCTGCAGTAATTGCAGCCTGACGTGCTAGCTGATCTTGTGCAGCATCCCATTCGGGAGTGAACAAAAGCTCGTTTACGTCTTTCTTTTCTCCTGACAACAAGTTCGCCAAATCATGAACAGCTTGGCCAGGAGGAGGTGGCAAGAAATTGGTAAGCGCCTTTGACAGGCGATAGTCAAAGTTGAAGTCAAACTCGCCCTCAATCACCGTCCTCGCCAACCCCAGCGCATTGCGCCGCAGCGAGAACGGATCCTTGTTGCCCGTCGGCTTCAGGCCCGCGGCGAACCCGCCCGCCAGCGTATCCAGCCGTTCCGCGATCGCCAGCACCTGCCCGAGCTTGCTCGGCGCGATGTCATCGCCCGCGAAGCGCGGCATGTAGGCTTCGTCGATCGCATCCGCCAGCTGCTTGCGTTCGTCGGCCGACAGATCGTCCAGCAACGCATCGTGCATCGCGTAATAACGCCCCGCGATGCCCTGCAATTCCGGGAATTCGTTGACCATTCGCGACTGCAGGTCGGCCTTCGCGAGTTCGGCCGCACGCTTCGCGAGCTTCGGATCGACGCCGACTTCAGCGGCGATGCTTTCCGCCAGCGCGGCGACGCGCGCGACCTTGTCGGCGACGGTGCCCAGCTTCGCCTGGTACGTCACCGTCTTCAGGCCGTCGTTCATCGACGCGAGGCCCTGCTTCAGGTCTTCGTCGAAGAAGAACTTGGCGTCGGCGAAGCGCGGGCGAATGACACGTTCGTAGCCCTTGCGGACTTCGCTTTCGTCCTTCGATTCGATGTTGGCGATGCCGATGAAGTGCTCGGTGAGCTTGCCGGCGACGTCGAGCACCGGGAAGAACTTCTGGTTGGCTTCCATCGTCGCGATCAGCGCTTCCTGCGGCACCGCCAGGAAGTCGCGCTCGAACGCGCACAGCACGGCCTTCGGCCATTCGACCAGGCACAGCACCTGTTCGAGGTTGTCGTCGGTCTTGCGCGCGGTGCCGCCGGCCTTCGCCGCGGCGGCGTCCACTTCGGCGACGACGCGGGCGCGGCGCTCGTCGGGATCGACCAGCACCTTCGCTGCGCGCAGGGCGTCGACGTAGTCGCCGGGCGTGGCGATCCACACCGGCTTCGGCGCTTCGAAACGATGGCCGCGGCTCATGCGGTCGGCACGGATGCCCAGCACGTCGCCTTCGACGACCTGATCGCCCAGCAGCAGCACCAGCCAGTGCACCGGGCGCGCGAAGCCGACGTCGCGTTCGCCCCAGCGCATGGGCTTGGGGATCGGCATGCCGGCCAGCGCCTCGCGCAGCACGTCCGGCAGCAGCGCGGCGGTCTTCGCGCCGGGCTTCACGCTGCGCAGGACGAAGCGCTCGCCCTTCTGGTCGCGGGTCTTGTCCAGCGCGGTCCACTCGACGCCGGCCTTGGCGGCGAAGCCTTCCAGCGCCTTCGTCGGCTTGCCTTCGGCATCGAGCGCGATGTTGAGGTACGGGCCCAGCACTTCGCTGTGCTGCTCGGGCTGCTCGACGGCAACGCCGGGCAGCAGCACGGCGAGGCGACGCGGCGTGTACAGCGGCTTCGCGCCCGCGCGATCGAAGGCGACGCCGCGCTTGGCGAGGCCGTCGACGATGCCGTCGAACAGCGCCTGCGCGAGGCCGGGCAGCGCCTTGACCGGCAATTCCTCGGTGCCGAGTTCGATGAGGAGGGGGAGCATCTGGGTCATCGGGTCAATCCTGTCTGCGCTTCGCCGCCCTCGGGACCGTAGAAGATCACCCAGGTGGCGAAGTCGTCGCTGAAATCGAGAAAGCGGTGGTCCATGCCGGCCGGGACGAACAGCAGTTCGCCGGGGCAGAAATCGCGGGTTTCGCCGTGGCAGAAGAACTTTCCGGTGCCGGCGATGATGACGTAGACCTCGTCGCGCGCGTGCGCCGCCTGCAGGTCGTGCCCGCGCGGCGCGTACAGTTCGGCGACGAGGCTGCCGTGGCTGAAGACTTCGAGGAAGCGCGGCGAGTCGCCGAGCCGGGAGACGAGATCGGGCGTCAGGCGTTCGGGCAACGGGTTCATGCGCGCGGCACCCCGGTGGCGTCGGGCTGGAAGAACGGCGCGTGGTAGCGGCGGAAGACCGGCAGCGCTTCATAGCGCGCATGGCGCGCGCGCAGGGCGGGATACGCGTCGAGCGGTTCGGGCACGGCTTCGTGCACGTAGGTGACGAAGCAGGCGAGGGTGATGTCGGCCTGGCTCATGCGTTCGCCGACCAGCCACTCGCGATCGCCCGCGGCCACGCACGCGCGTTCCAGTTCGCCCAGCGCACCGCGCATCTGCGTGCGGCAGCGTTCGACGAACGGCGCGTGGTGCAGCGCCTCGGGGCGGAACACGCGCTCCATCACCACCTGCAATCCCTTCTCGACCGCGCCGGTGGCGAAGGCGATCAGGCGCAGCGCGGCGCGACGATCGGGGCCCGACGGCGGCATCAGCGCGCGCTCGGGGCCGACCACGTCGTCGAGGTGTTCGAGGATCATCGCCGACTCGATCAGCGGCTCGCCGTCGGCCGGCACCAGCACCGGCACGCGGCCGAGCGGGTTGTAGTCGCGGATGCGGTCGAAGTCCTTGCCCACCGACCAGTCACGATGCTCGAACGGCAGGCCGAGCAGATCCATGCTCACCGCCACCCGCCGCACGAACGGCGAGTCGAACATGCCGATCAGCAGCGGCGCGGCGGCGCTCACGCCGCCGCCTGCGCGCCCAGCGGGGCGAGGCCCAGCGCGGCGCGCCTGGCCTCGTCCTTCAGGCCCGGGAAGCCGAGCTTCTCGCGCTGGGCGTGGTAGGCCTCGGCCACCGAGCGGGCGAGGTTGCGCACGCGCAGGATGTAGCGCTGGCGTTCGGTCACGGAGATGGCGCGGCGGGCATCGAGCAGGTTGAAGCTGTGGCTGGCCTTGCAGACCTGGTCGTAGGCCGGCAGAGGCAGGCCGAGCTCGACCAGCTTCAGCGCTTCTTTCTCGCAGGCGTCGAAGCGGTGGAACAACTCCTCGACGTTGGCGTGCTCGAAGTTGTACGCGCTCTGCTCGCGCTCGTTCTGCAGGAACACGTCGCCGTAGCTGACCACGCCCTGCGGGCCGACGGTCCACACCAGGTCGTAGACGTTGTCGCAGTTCTGCAGGTACATGCACAGGCGTTCGAGACCGTAGGTGATCTCGCCCAGCACCGGCTTGCATTCCAGGCCGCCGGCCTGCTGGAAGTAGGTGAACTGGGTGACTTCCATGCCGTTGAGCCACACCTCCCAGCCCAGGCCCCAGGCGCCGAGCGTCGGCGATTCCCAGTTGTCCTCGACCAGGCGCAGGTCGTGGACCTGCGGGTCGATGCCCAGCGCCTTCAGCGAATCGAAGTACAGCTCGACGATGTTGTCGGGGTTGGGCTTCATCACCACCTGGTACTGGTAGTAATGCTGCAGCCGGTTGGGGTTCTCGCCGTAGCGGCCGTCGGTGGGGCGGCGGCTGGGCTGGACGTAGGCGGCATTCCAGGGCTCGGGGCCGAGCGCGCGCAGGAAGGTCGCCGGGTGGAAGGTGCCGGCACCGACTTCGAGATCGAGCGGCTGGATGAGGACGCAGCCCTGCGCGGCCCAGTAGGCGTTGAGGCGCTGGATCAATTCCTGGAAGGTCGGTCCCTGCATGAGAACGGCACGCGGTATGGGGACTGGGTAGTATAAGCGGCACACCCCACCCGCCTGCCGCCGTGACCCCTCGCCGCGCCCGTCGTTACCTGATCGTCGAAACCGGACAGCCCATTCCCACCCTGCGCCGGCACGGGCGGTTCCCGCACTGGATCCGGGTCGCCGCCGGCCTGTCGGCCGACGAGGCCGACGCCGTGAACGTGGAGGCCGGCGAGGCGCTGCCGTCGCACCGGCACTACACCGGCATCATCGTGACCGGCTCCAGTTCGATGGTCACCGACCGCCACGACTGGAGCGAGCGCACCGCCGAGTGGCTGCGCGACGGCCTCGACGCCCGCACGCCGGTGCTGGGCATCTGCTACGGCCACCAGCTGCTGGCGCACACCCTCGGCGGCCGGGTCGACTACAACCCGCAGGGCCGGGAGATGGGAACGGTCGCGATCGACCTGCACGACCCCGCCGGCGCCGACCCGCTGTTCGGCCCGCTGCCGACGCGGTTCCAGGTACAGGTCAGCCACCTCCAGAGCGTGTTGCAGCCGCCGGACGGCGCGACCGTGCTGGCCCGTTCCGACCAGGACGCCTGCCAGGCCTTCCGCTGGCGCGACCACGCCTGGGGCCTGCAATTCCACCCCGAATTCAGCGTCGACCACATGCGCGGCTACGTGAACGCCCGCCGCGAGGCGCTGGAACGCGAAGGCCAGTGCCACCGGCGCATGGCCCGCGAAGTGAAACCGACGCCGCAGGCCCGCGGGGTGCTGCGCCGGTTCGTGCGCCACGCGGCGACGCTGCGCGGCCACTGACACGTCGCCACGACACCCGATTCACGACACCCGATTCGACGAGCGAGAGGATCTGCATGGACATGCGCAAGGTGCCGGCGTCCGCCGGCGCGGAATGGCTGCTGGCCACCTTCCGGCTGCTGAAGCGGTCGCCTGCCGGGTTCGGCGCACTGGGCGCGATCTATGCCGGGCTGTGGCTGGCGACAGTACTCGGCACGACCGCCGCGCCCGGGGCCGCCGCGCCGTTGCAGGCCGTGATGATGCTGCTGGGGCCGCTGCTGCTGGCCGGCATGATCTTCGCCGCGCACGAGGTCGACCACGGCGGCGGTGCCACGCCGGCGCACCTGATGGCCGCCTTCCGCACCGGCAAGGCCGGCCGGGTAGTCACCACCCTCATCCCGCAGGTGCTGGTGCTGATGCTGTGCATGGTGCTGCTGGTGGCCATCGTGGGCATGGACAACCTGGAAAAGCTGGCCGCGCTGATGGCCAAGTTGCAGGCCGAGGCGCAGAAGGGCGGCCAGGTCGACCCGAAGCTGTTCATGGACCTGCCCGCCGGCCGGATGCTGGTGTGGCTGCTGCTCGTCATCGTGATCGGCGTGTTCTCGACCCTGCTCACGCTGACCGTCATCCCCGACATGCTGTTCGGCGACGTGCGCCTGCTGGCCGCGATGAAGCGCAGCTTCGGCGCCTGCCTGCGCAACCCGGCGGCGGTGATCGTGTTCCTGGTGCTGGGCGTGGTGGTGCTGTTCGCCGCCGCGATCGGCCTGGGGCTGGCGGTCGGCACCCTCGGCCTGATCCTCGGCGACGTGGCGGTGCTGGCCGGCCAGGCGATCACCAACGGCTTCTTCGCCTGCTTCCTGTCCGGCGCGATGTACCACGCCTGGAAGGGCCTGCTCGGCCCGACCGACGCCACTGCCGGCGCCGCCACCGCCCCGCCGAGCGGCGTGGCGATGTAACGACGCGACCGCCCGCCGCACCGGCGCTCACTTGCCCTGCGGCGGTGCCGCCAACTCCTTCGCGTCGAGGAAACCGCTGCGGTCCACGTCCTGGCGACGGAAGCGTTCCGCCAGCCGGGCGCGGTGGGTGTCGCGGGTGATCGGTTCGCCGCGGCCGCCGGGCTGTTCGGCCGGGCTCAGCACGCCGTCGTGGTCGCGGTCCATGCCGTCGAAGGCGTAGCTCAGCCAGTCCTGGTATTCGGTCGGGGACACCCGGCCATCGCCATCGGTGTCCATGCGGCCGAGATAGTCGCCGCTGCGCTGCGGCGGAGGCGGCGCCGGAACCACGGCGGGCGCGGGCGTGGCGACGGGAGTACCGGCAGGCGGCACGGTCACGCGCAGGGTCTGCGCGGTGGCGGCGCCGGTCGCCAATGCACAGGCGACAAGCACCGACGGCAGCATGATCGACAGGCTCGGGCGGGCAGGCATGCGCGCAGGGTGCGCACTCGCACCGGGCGATGCAAGCCCGTCAGGGCACGGCCCGGAGGCCGCCATCTGGCGACCTCCGGACCGAACGGGGTCGATCAGGGCAGCTGGCAGCAGCCGACGCGACCGCCGCCGTACTTGCAACCGGCCTTGGTCGCGCAGCCGGTATCAGGGTTGGTGCCGCCGGCGGCCTGCACGGCGCCGAAGCTCAGGGCGCCGACGACGGCGAGGGCGAGCAGGGCGTTCTTCCAGTGCTTCATGGCTTTCATGTGGAGTTCCTTCAGGGTGTGTGTCCCGCCGCCTTCCTTCCCGGGAGGCGCACGGCGGAGAGGAGAGTGGCCGCTTCCGTGCGGTCGAGCTTGCCGGCGTGCGCGTACACGACGCGGCTGTCGCCATCCACGACGATCGTCAGCGGCACGATGCTCACGCTGAACAACGCGCGGATCTTCGACGTGGAATACGCGATCGGGAAATCGAAACCCTGCGCGTGCGCATACGCGGGCTGCGTGGCATCGACGCTGGCGGTGACGCCGTAGAGATCGACGCCGGGCGCTTCGCCGCGCGCCAACACAGCAGCAAGCTCGCGCACCGTCGGTGCCGTCGCCTTGCACACGACGCAATCGGGATCGAAGAAATAAAGGACCTGCAGGCGGTGCGCTGCCTGCCCGAGCATCAGCCGCTCGCCGGTGGCAGTGCGGCCTTCGGTGGCCGGGACCCAGGTGCCGACCTGCGGCTGCAATCCGGCGAGCGCGAGCTTGTCGTAGTCGTCCTGGACGCTGCGCTTCTGCACCGCCAGCAGCACGACGAGCGCGCAGGCGGCAAGCAGGGCGATGTGGACGAACAGATCTTTCCTTGGCGGCATGGACACCGATCCGTGGCGGGGGAACATCGGACCCGCGACGACGTCGCGGAGCCCGACCGTAGCACCCGTGCGCGGAACGCGGCAAGCGCCGCGCACCGGAAAGCCCGTCGCGGCGCGCCTCAGGCGCGGACGGGTTGCAGCGCGTAACCCTTCATCCGCAGCGAGTACGCCTGCAAGGCCTGGATGCCGCTGGCCTCGGCCTCGCGGCACCACTGCTGCAACGCCAGCAGCGTGTCGGACGCGTTCTGGCTGCGCGTTTCGAGCACCGCGGCGAGGCGTGCACGGAATTCGATCAGCGTGCCGATGCGCGGACGCTGCGCCACCCACTGCCGCAGTTGTTCGCGCGCGTCCGGCTTCAGCCAGCGGCCGTCGTCGACGATGCCCTTGCGCAGCTTGCGCGGCAGCAGCGCGCGCAACTTCTCGCCGGCGATGCGCGCTTCTTCCTGCAGCGCCGGCTTCAGCACGTTGCGCTGGTAGTCCGTCATCGCCTGGAAACGCATCGCCAGCAGCGCCTTCAGCGTATCGGTGTCGGGCACCGGGATGTTCGGGCGCACGTCCAGCGACGGCGCGACGCGCAGCACCTTCGCCAGGCCCACGGCTTCCAGCGCCTTGATCGCCGCCCAGCCGATGTCGAACTCCCACTTGCGCAGCGCGAACTTGGCCGAGCTCGGGAACGCGTGGTGGTTGTTGTGCAGTTCCTCGCCGCCCACCCACACCGCCCACGGCGTGAGGTTGGTCGCGGTGTCGGTGGTCTCGAAGTTGCGATAGCCCCACCAGTGACCCAGACCATTGATCACGCCGGCGGCCCAGATCGGGATCCACGCCATCTGGATCGCCCACGCCGCCACGCCCTTGAAGCCGAACAGCGCGAGGCTGATCGCGAACAGCACGATCGGGCCCCAGTTCGCGTACGGCGTGTAGAGATGCCGCTCGATCCAGTCGTCCGGCGCGCCCTTGCCGTACTGCGCGATCGACGCGCGGTCGCGGCGGGCTTCGCGATACAGCTCGGCGCCACGCCACAGCACGGTGCCGATGCCGCGGGTCATCGGGCTGTGCGGGTCTTCCTCCGTCTCGCACTTCGCGTGGTGCTTGCGATGGATCGCAACCCATTCCTTCGTGATCATCGACGTGGTCAGCCACGTCCAGAAACGGAAGAAGTGGTTCAGCACCGGATGGAAATCCACGCCGCGGTGCGCCTGGCTGCGATGCAGGTACAGCGTGACGGCGAAGATGGTGATTTGCAGGACGACGAGGAGGTACACGAGCCATTCGCCCCAGCCGATCTGGAACAGACCGCCGGAGAGAAAGTCGAGCAGGGACGCGGGCATGGGCAGACGCCGGAAAGAGGATGGGAGGCATGATGGGGGCGGCGAATGACGTTTGCCATCCGTTCGAATGCGTATGGTCGGCGCGCCGCAACACGACCTTCGTCGAATCGCCACGTTCATGCGCATGCCGGCGTGATGGCCGTCGTGAACCGGGGACAACGGACGCCACGGTATGGAATCATGCGTGCATGTCGATCTACGCCCTGAAGCCGAAGTTCCAGGCCCTGCTGCGGCCGCTCGTGCGCGGCCTGTTCGCGGCCGGCGTCACCGCCAACCAGGTCACGCTGGCCGCCTGCGCGGTGTCGATCGCACTCGGCCTGTGGCTGTTCCTCGCCCCGGTGCCGCCGCGCGCCTTCCTGCTGCTGCCGCTGTGGCTGTTCCTGCGCATGGCGCTGAACGCGATCGACGGCATGCTCGCGCGTGAATTCGGCCAGCAATCGAAACTCGGCGCGTACCTCAACGAACTCACCGACGTGATCGCCGATGCGGCCTTGATCCTGCCGTTCGCCGCGATCGCACCGTTCGCGCAGGGACATGGCCCGCTGTGGCTGGCGGCGCTGGCGCTGCTCGCGGCGCTGAGCGAATTCGCCGGCGCGCTGGGCGTCACCGTCGGCGCGAGCCGCCGTTACGACGGTCCGATGGGCAAGAGCGACCGCGCGTTCGTGCTCGGCGCGCTCGGCCTGTGGTTCGGCCTCGCGGGCGCGCTGCCGGCGTGGGTCGCGTGGCTCGCGCCCGCGCTGTGCGTGCTGGTCGCATGGACGATCGCACGGCGCGTGCGCAACGGGCTGCGCGAAGCGGCGACGAAGGGCTGACGCACATGCTCGAACGTCTCGTCGCCCGCGCCTTCATCGGCTTCATCCGTCTGCTGACCGGCGCACAGGCGTACTGGCGCGGCGTGCGGCCCACCGCGTCGCTGCGCATCTACTACGCCAACCACAGCAGCCACGGCGATTTCGTGCTGCTGTGGGCGTCGCTGCCGCCGTGGCTGCGCCGACGCACGCGGCCGGTGGCAGGCGCCGATTACTGGAACCGCGATGCGCTGCGCCGCTACGTCGGCGGCCGCGTGTTCCGCGCGGTGCTGATCGATCGCGAACGCCGCGAAGGCAGCCCCGATCCGATCGCGCAGATGGCCGACGCGCTCGCGGCCGGCGATTCGCTGATCCTCTTCCCCGAAGGCACGCGCAACGTCACCGACGCGTTGCTGCTGCCGTTCAAGAGCGGCCTCTACCACCTCGCCGCGCGCTGCCCGCAGGCGGAGCTGGTGCCGGTGTGGATGAACAATCTCGCGCGGGTGATGCCCAAGGGCGAACCGCTGCCGCTGCCGCTGCTGTGCACCGTGACGTTCGGCCCTCCGCTGCGTCTCGGCGATGGCGAGAACAAGGCCGCGTTCCTCGCACGCGCCCGCGACGCGCTGCTCGCGCTGCGTCCCGAGGATCCAGAGGCCGATGCGCCCAGCGACGCGGCGCCGTTCGACGCGCTGCATCCCATCGATCCGTCCCCTGCTGTTCCTTCGCCAGACCCCGTGGAGCCCGCGTGATGCAGAACCCGTTCCCGTCGCTGTACGCACTGCCGATCTTCGCCGGCGCGGTGGTCGTGCTGACGATCGCGTCGATCATCGGCTGGGTGCTGAAGCTGCGCCTCGCGCCGGAGGAACCGCACGCGGTCATCGACAACCTCAACAGCCGCATCCGCGCGTGGTGGTGGATGGTCGCGGTGCTGGCGACGGCGTTCTGGATCGGCAAGGCCGGCGTGATCGTGCTGTTCGGTGCGCTGTCGTTCTTCGCGCTGCGCGAGTACATCACGCTGTGCTACACGCGCCGCGGCGACCACCTCGTGCTGCTGCTCGCGTTCTTCGTCGCGCTGCCGGTGCAGTACGCACTGGTGTGGATCGAGTGGTACGGGCTGTACGCGATCTTCATCCCGGTGTACGCGTTCCTGGTCCTGCCGATCTTCGCCGCGCTGGGCGCCGACACGACGCGCTTCCTCGAACGCGCGTCCAAGGTGCAGTGGGGCCTGATGATCTGCGTGTTCTGCCTGTCGCACGTGCCGGCGCTGATGACGCTGAACATCCCCGGCTACCAGGGCCACAACCTGCTGCTGATCGCGTTCCTGGTGATCGTGGTGCAGGGCAGCGACGTGCTGCAGTACGTGTGGGGCAAGCTGCTGGGCAAGCACAAGGTCGCGCCCGCACTGTCGCCGTCGAAGACCTGGGAAGGCCTGATCGGCGGCGTCGCCAGCGCCACCGTCCTCGGCGCCGCCATGTGGAAGATCACCCCGTTCACCGCGCTCGAAGCCGCGATGGTCGCCTTCGTGATCTGCCTGATGGGCTTCTTCGGCGGCCTCGTGATGTCCGCGATCAAACGGGACAGGGGCGTGAAGGACTGGGGCCACATGATCGAAGGCCACGGCGGCATCCTCGACCGCCTCGACTCCGTCGTGTTCGCCGCGCCGATCTTCTTCCATATCGTGCGGTACGGGTGGCAGTGAGCATACCGGGCTCCCGCATCTTCGACCCACTGGCGCCCTTCTGGCCCGATCGCCATTGGCGACGTGAACTGTTCCGGCCGTGGAAACTGCTCAGTTTCGCTGTCGGCATGGCATGGCTGCTGTACGGCGCCACGCATTACGAGATCGGCGACTGGGACATCGGCGTCAGCCTGATCATGGGCATCCTGACGTACCTGTTCGCACCCTGGACGGTTTTCACGATCGCCAACGCACTGCGTTACCGGGCCCCATACTGGTGGCTGCGCATCGCGGGCGCACTGGTGCCAGCGGTATTCACCGTCGACACCGTTTACGTGCTGTACCACACGCTGGCCGGGAATCCGATCTATCGCGATGCCAATTTCCCGGCATCGATGTCGCTGTATTGCCTGTGCGGTGCGCTGTGGTGGTATCGCGGCGCACTGGCTGACCCGTTCCGGGATGCCGCCGCACGAGACGTCCGTCAGCACCTCATGGCTGCGAGCGAGGCAGTCGATGGCATGATCCCGCCCTCGTGCAAGTCAGGCGAGGAGGGTGTTCGCGTCCAGCCAACGACGAGGACGCCGACCGACGACGAGATCCGGGGCGCCCTCGTGTTGATCCTGTCGGACAGCTTCAACCGGAGCGCGGGCGCGCTGCGCGACGTCGGCGCCATCGACTGGCGAAAGTGGGCGCCGCATTACAAGGGCGTCGGCTCCACCTATTACGACGTCGTCACGGACCAGATCATCCTCAGTGCAACGCTTTCCACGCCCGTGATCCGCGCGCTGTTCGAGTCCCGGCCGCTGGAACGGGACGGTGCAACGCAGGATCAGGTGAAACCGGATTGAATCCGGCACGATCACGACAGGCCTCATCGCCTCAGTTCAATCGACGGGTCGTGATGGCACGCACCATCTCCACGCCCGTTTGCAGCCAGTCGGCCAGCACCCGCCGGTCCGCGGCCGTCATCGACTGCACGGGAACATCGACGATCTCGCCTGCGCCGGTCTGCGAGAACACGACATCGTAGAGTTCCAGTCGCGTGCGGATGCCTCCGAATGCGGCGGCCTGGCCCGTGGCGCTGCAGGCGCGCGCGACGTCATCGAGCAGATTCAGGGCATTGAGCAGTGCTTCGAAGTCCGGCGCATCGGTCGAGCGCAGGCCTGCGATCAGCGCATCCAGATCGACGATCGTGACGTCGGAATCGATGTCGACTCGGGGATGTCCCGCACGCCATGCCGCAACGAGCCCCGGCAACGTGGACGACCACAGCACGCCGTCCGCATCGTGCACGATCGCGTACTCCGGGTCGTCGGCATGCCGCCACGCGAACCAGTGCTCGGCACCGCGGGCACGCAGGCACACCGGGTACATCCTGTCGGTCATCGTGCATGCCCGCCGGGCCAAAGGCCCCGCAGTATCATCCCCGCACGCCCCCGCACTCCACCCCCATGCCCGAACTCCCCGAAGTCGAAACCACCCGCCGCGGTCTGGCGCCGCATCTGGAAGGGCGGCGGGTGCTGGGCGCGACGCTGCGGCGGCCGGATCTGCGCTGGCCGATTCCGCGCGAGATCGAGACGGTGCTGCCGTCGCAGCGGATCACCGGCATCCGGCGGCGGGCGAAGTACCTGCTGATGGACACCGACGCGGGTTCGGCGCTGTGGCACCTGGGCATGTCCGGCAGCATGCGCGTGCTGCCGGCGGACACGCCGGTGCAGGCGCACGATCACGTCGACCTGCTGATCGAAGGCAAGGGTCGCGCGGCGCCGAAGGTGCTGCGCTTCAACGATCCGCGCCGCTTCGGCTGCCTGCTGTGGCAGCCGCCGGGCGAGATGCATGAACTGCTGCGCGATCTCGGCCCGGAGCCGCTGTCGGACGATTTCGACGGCGACTCTCTTTTTGAACGCAGCCGCGGGCGCAGCGCGCCGGTGAAGGCGTTCCTGATGGACCAGAAGATCGTCGTCGGCGTGGGCAACATCTATGCCGCCGAGGCGCTGTTCGCCGCGGGCGTGTCGCCGCTGCGCGCAGCGGGCAAGGTCTCGCGCGAGCGCTACCACGCGATCGCGCAGGAGATCCGGCGCATCCTGACGTACGCGATCACGCGCGGCGGCACCACGCTGCGCGACTTCCTCAGCCCCGACAGCACGCCGGGCTATTTCGCGCAGGAGCTGTCCGCCTACGGCCGCGGCGGCGAGCCCTGTCCGAAATGCGGGCGGCCGCTGAAGCAGGCGATGCTGGCCCAGCGCGCCACCGTCTGGTGCGGCCACTGCCAGCGCTGAGCGGCGGCGCGGTATAGTCCTCGCCCGACCGTCGGCGCCTGCGAACCCCCGTCCATGAGCGATCACGAGCCACAGAAGGAACCTGCCGAGATCACCCAGTGGCTGGACGCGGCCCGCGGCGGCGACCGCGCGGCGCTGGACCGGGTGCTGGGCACGCTGTACCACGAGCTGCACGCGATGGCGCGGCGCCAGCTGGCGGGCCAGTACGGGCAGACGCTGGACGCGACCGCGCTGGTGCACGAGGCCTACCTCAAGCTGATCGGCCGCCGCGACGTGCGGTTCGACGATCGCGCGCACTTCTTCGCCTACGCCGCCTCGGCCATGCGCAGCGTGGTGGTCGACTACGCCCGCCAGCGTCTGGCGCAGAAGCGCGGCGGCGACCTGCACCGCGTGACCGAGCTGCCGGACGATGTCGAAGGCGGCCTGCGCCTGGACGAGGACATGCTGGGCCTGGACACGGCGCTGACCAAGCTGGCCGGCGTGGACGCCAAGCTGGCGCAGGTGGTCGAGCTGCGCTACTTCGCGGGCCTGTCGGAGCAGGAGATCGCCGAACTGCTGCAACGCTCCGAGCGCAGCATCCGCCGCGACTGGCAGAAGGCGCGGATGTTCCTGCTGGCCTCGCTGGGCGGTCCCGAGGGCGAACGCTGACGGACCGTTCGGAAAGCGGGCCGTTCAAGAAAACGATCCACCCGATCGTTTTCCTCGACACTTTCCTCGACACCCCGACGCCCGGTTGCCGGCCGCAACGGCCCGGGCGACGATAGGCCGCCTTTCCCGCCGCTTCCCGGACCGCGATGGACGCCGAACGCTGGCAGCGGCTGTCGCCGCTGCTCGACGCGCTGCTCGAACTGGACGCCGACGCCCGCAAGGCCCGGCTGACGGCGCTGCACGAGGAAGATCCGGCGCTGGCCGCGGAACTCGAAGGCCTGCTCGCGCTGGAAGAGGAGAACGCCGACTTCCTGGCCGAACCGCTGGTGGCGCCGCCGCCGATGGCCAAGCCCGACACCACGATCGGCCCGTACAAGCTCGACCGCCTGCTGGGCGAGGGCGGCATGGGCCAGGTCTGGCTGGCGCGCCGCGCCGACGGCCTGTACCAGCGCCGGGTCGCGCTGAAACTGCTGCGCCCCGGGCTGGCCGACCCCAACCTGCGCCAGCGCTTCACCCGCGAGCGCCAGATCCTCGCCCGCCTCGGCCATCCGCACATCGCGCGGCTGCTGGACGCCGGCATCAGCAGCGACAACCAGCCCTACCTCGCGCTGGAGTACGTCGAGGGCGAGGCGATCACCGACTGGTGCCGTGCCCGCGACCTCGACGTGGAGGCGCGGCTGAAGCTGTTCCTGCAGGTCTGCGAGGCGGTGAGCCACGCCCACGCCAACCTCATCGTCCATCGCGACCTGAAGCCGTCGAACATCCTCGTCACGCCGCTGGACGAAGTGCGGCTGCTGGACTTCGGCATCGCCAAGCTGCTCGATGGGCCGGAACCCGGCCGCGAGCACACCCGCACCGAAGTCCGCGCCTTCACCCTGCACTACGCCGCGCCGGAGCAGATCCGCGGCGAGCCGGTCACCACGATGACCGACGTCTACTCGCTGGGCGTGGTGCTGTACGAACTGCTGGCCGAGACCAAGCCGTACCGGCTCAAGCGCCAGAGCGACGCGGAGTGGGAGGAGGCGATCCTCCTCGCCGATCCGCAGAAGCCGTCTGCGAACCTGCTGCGCGAGGCCGACAGCGACCCGTCGCGCATGGCCGCGCTGCGCCGGCGCGCGCGGCAGATTTCAGGCGACCTCGACAACATCGCGCTGAAGGCGCTGCAGAAGCGGCCGGAGCATCGTTATCCGTCGGTCGAGGCGCTGGCACTGGACCTCAACCGCTACCTCGAAGGCAAGCCGGTGCTGGCGCGGCCGCAGAGCGTCGCCTACCGCACGCAGAAGTTCGTGCACCGCCACCGCTGGGCGCTGGCGACCACCGCGCTGGTGCTGGCGGTGCTGACCACCGCACTGGCGCTGGTGACGTGGCAGGCGCAGCAGGCGGTGCGCGAGGCCAGCCGTGCGCAGGCGCTGCAGGATTTCGTCACCGGCCTGTTCGAGCAGGCCGGCGGGCGCGAGACCTCCGGGCCGCTGGACGTGCGCAAGCTGCTGGAGGCCGGCGAGGAGCGCGGCAACCGCGAGCTGGCGACGCAGCCGCAGGCGAAGGCGGAACTGTTCGGCGTGATCGCACGCCTGCGCCTGGGCCTGGGCGACTATCGCGAGGCCGAGCGCCTGCTGAAGACGCAGAACGCCATCCTCGACAGCCTGCCGAACGTGCCCGACAGCCTGCGCCTGGCCGCGACGTCCGACTACGGACGCACGCTGCGCCTGCTCGGCCGCGCGGACGACTGCATCCACCACATGAGCCCGCTGGAGGACCTCGCCCGCGGCCAGCAGCGGACGCTGCCGGTGCAGGCGGCGGACTTCTACTCCGAGCTGGGCCGCTGCCTGCGCACGCTGGGCAAGCCGAAGGCCAAGGCAGCGCAGTTGCTGTTCCAGCGCTCGCTGGAAGTGCGCCGCAACACGCTGGACGACATCCCCGGCGTGGTCGAAAACCTCGCCGATCTGGCCGACCTCGAAAGCGACGCCGGCCGCACCGCGCTGGCGCTGGAGGGGTTCCGCAATGCGCTGGCGCAGCTGCAGGCCAGCGCCGGCAGCCGTCATCCGCTGGCGATCGACCTGCACCGCCGCATGTGCGACCTGGAGCGGCTCGGCGGCGACCTGGTGCTGGCCGAACGCGACTGCCACGACGCGCTGACGCTGGCGCTGGACCTGCGCGGCGAGGAAAGCCGGGCCACGCTGGACGCACGCCGCCAGCTGGCCGCGATCCACGTCGACCTGGGCCGGCTGAAAGAAGCCGATGCCGCCTTCGCGCAGGCGCAGCGCTGGCTGGTCGCGCGGGTCGGCCGCAACCACGTCGACACCGCGCGCAACGACAACAGCATCGGCATCGTCGCCTGGGAACTGGGCGACAACGAGCGCGCCCTGCGCCACATCGACCAGTCGTTGTCGGTGCTGCGCAAGACGCCGTCGTCGTACTGGTATGCCGGCGTGCTGTTCAACAAGGCGATGATCCTGCACGACATCGGCCGCGACACCGAGGCGCTGCCGCTGCTGATGCAATCGCGGCGGCTGCGCGTGCAGTACCTCGGGCCGAAGCATCCGCTGGTGGGCGACATCGACCGGTTGATCGGCGAAGTGCAGGCCGCGCTGGGCCACGACGACGAGGCGCGCCAGCGGCTGGTCGACGCGGTCGCCATCACCACCGACGCCGCGGACAACGGACCGGCGCATCCGCACACGCGGCGTGCGCAGCTGTCACTGGCGCGGTTCGAACTCGATCATGCCGGCACGGCGCCGGACGGCATCGCGCCGGAGGAAGGACCGCCGGCGGAGGCGATCCACACGCTCGAAACGCTGGCCGCGCTGCCCCTGTCCGATCCTGAACTGCGCAAGACGGCGTGGCTGGCGGCCACCGCACTCGCTCTGCAACACTGTCGCGAACCGGGATACGGCGGCGGTCCGGAAGCACTGGACGCCCTCGCCCGGGAAATCCACGAGGCGTTGCCCGAAGGCGGCGCCATCGTCCGCGAGTTCGAACGCCAGCGTCGCCGCTGCCGCTGATCCGGAGGTTCCATGGCCGTCATCCGTGCTTTCCCGTTGCCGCTGCTCGCGCTGGCCGCGACGCTGTCGACCACCGCCTGCGCAGGCGCCGGCGCGCGCGACGGCAGCGCGCAGGACACCACGCCGGCACCGGCCGCCACGCCGGCCACGCGCAGCAGCACGGGCGGCACGATTACCGGCCGCATCGCCTACGACGACGGTGCCGCGCCCGCGCTGCGCATCTGCGCGATCGGCAGCGGCGACCCGGCCACGTCGCGCCACGTCTGCACGACCACCGCCGCGGGCGCGACCGACTA
The DNA here is from genome assembly GCF_056313665.1 of Lysobacter sp. DMC104. NCBI lineage: Bacteria > Pseudomonadati > Pseudomonadota > Gammaproteobacteria > Lysobacterales > Lysobacteraceae > Lysobacter > Lysobacter sp. DMC104. Next base: position 138,397 of record NZ_JBQUZW010000005.1, read on the forward strand.
CCGCATCACCGGCCTGCCCGCGGACGACTACGGCGTGTTCGCGTGGACGCGCTCGGAGCCGTCGCGCGTCGGCGGCCACGTGCAGCAGGTGCAGTGCATCCGCGCGCCCTGTCCGCCGATGCCGATGGACGTGACCGTGGGCAGTGGCGCACGCGTCGACGGCGTCGACCTCAACGGCTTCTACGACAGCCGCGACGATTTCCCGCCGATGCCGAGGGATTGATCCGACGGAGTGAACCGGCGTCTCACCCCAGCGGCAGCGGGGTCTGCATCGGTTCGATCAGGCCCTCGCCGCGCATCACCTTCTTGAACTCCGCGCGGCTGACCGAGATGTAGCGCTCGTTGCCGCCGATCTCGACCTGCGGGCCGTCCTGCACGGCGTGGCCCTGTTCGTCGACGCGCACGGTCATCGTCGCCTTCTTGCCGCTGTGGCAGATCGTCTTGATCTCGCTCAGCTCGTCGGCCCAGGCCAGCAGGTACTGGCTGCCCTCGAACAGCTCGCCGCGGAAATCGGTGCGCAGGCCGTAGCACAGCACCGGGATGCGCAGGTTGTCGACGACCTCGCTCAGCTGCCACACCTGCGGCTTGGTCAGGAACTGCGCCTCGTCGACCAGCACGCAGTCGAGCTTGCCGCGGCGGGCGATGTCGTTGCGCACCCAGACGTCGAGATCGTCGTCGCGCTCGAACGCCTGGCCTTCGGCGCTGAGGCCGATGCGCGAGGCCACCGTGCCGGAGCCGGCGCGGAAATCCAGCTTCGGCGTGAAGATCAGCACGCGCATGCCGCGTTCGCGGTAGTTGTGCGCGGACTGCAGCAGGGTGGTGGTCTTCCCGGCGTTCATCGCCGAGTAGTAGAAGTAGAGCTTGGCCATGCCGCACAGTTTAAAGGCGGAGGCCGGACGGCGGCATCCGCCCGCGCGCGGGGCACGGCGTCACGGCGGCGAGGCGGGGGCCGGTTCCGGCGCGGCGGATTCGGGCGCCGCGGCCGGTACGGGCTTCGCGTCCTCGATGTCGCCGATGCGGACGATCGCGTGCTTCCAGACGCGGTCCTCGTGCGCCCAGTAGCGCGCGGGATCGTCGCGCTCGCGGGTGTGGATCTTCGCCACTTCCAGGCCGTCGACGACGTTCGGCAGCGTGCCGCCCAGCTTCTCCGGCGTGCTCACGCCGAGGAAGCCGACGAAGCCGGTGTGCGAACCGGTGACGTTCATGCGGCCGTGGCCCAGCGCGTCGGCGAAGCGCTTCTTCGCGGCCGGATCGCCGAACTCGGCGTAGCGCGCGGGCCCGCGTTCGGCCACCGCCGCCTGCTGCGCCGGCGTCAGTTCCGCCCACATCTTCTCGCGGATCGCGAGGAACTGCGGATAGCCACGCTCGGCGGCGATGTCGGCCCAGAGATAGGCCTCGATGCGATCCTCGGCGACGCCCACGCCGTGCCAGTACATCAGGCTGAGCCGGTGCTGCGAATACTTGTCGGCGTAGCGCGCGGCCATGCGGAAGTTGCGCGCGGCGTCGCCCCAGTTGCCGGTGGCCGCGGCCTTCTGGCCGTAGAGGCGGAAGCGTTCGTTGGGATGATCGGCGCTGAGCGCGTACAGCGTGTCGAAGTGCGACAGCGCCTCGGCGTCGGTGTCGACCGCCACGGCCTCCTGCGCGGGCGTCGGCGGCGATGCGGCAGCGTGCACGTTCACGACGGCCGCGTTCGCGGCGAGGGCCAGCAGCAGCGCAGCCAGCAGCGGACGCGGATCGCGTCGGGACAGCGGCTTCTGCAGGGCGGTCATCGTGATGTCTCCTCGTCGCGGCTTCGCGCTGTGCCGGCACCATAGCGCCGCGGATCGCGCGCCACCTCTGCCGGAAGCCACGCAGACCTGTGGCCGGCTACGGCGTCGCAGGCGCGGGATCGGTCACCTCGGGCGCCGGCGCATCGACCTCCGGCGCGGTCTCCGGAATGCGGGAGACGGTCTCGATCTCGCCGATGGTGACGCGGCCGATCTTCGGCTTCTTCCACACGCCGTCCTGCCACGCCCAGTATTTCTTCGCGTCCCAGTAGCGCGGGTCGTAGAACTTCGTGCCGGGGATGGACTGGCTGCCTTCGGGGCCGGGGATCTCGATCGACACGCCGCGGTTGAAGCCGGTGCGGCTGCCGGTCATCTCGCGCCGGCCGATGCGCAGCTGGTGCTCGTAGCGCGGCTTGGCCGCGGCATCGCCGAAGCGGGCGAAGACGGCCTGGCCTTCCTCGATCGCGCGGGCGCGTTCGGCTTCGGTCAGCGCCTGCCAGTAGCGCTCGCGCAGGCCGAGGAAGCCGACGTAACTGCGCTCGGCGGCGAGGTCCATCCAGATGTAGGCCTGCACCGGATCGCGCGCCACGCCTTCGCCGTTCCAGTACATCTCCGCGACCATGCCCTGCGCGGGCTTGTCGGCGAAGAACGCCGCGCGGCGGAAGAAGCGCATGGCGTCCTCGAAGCGCTTCGCCTTGTACGCCTCCATGCCGTACAGGCGGTACTTGATGTCCTGGTGGCTGTCCAGGAACCCCGCGGTCATCAGCATCGGATCGTTCGTCGGGTCCGGCGGCGGCCCGGCGGGCGCGGCGGCGGCGAGCGGGCCGGTCGCGCAGGCCAGCGCGAGACCGAGCAGGAGGGCATGACGCATGGGGAACTCCATGGGGAAATCGATCCGTTCCGGGCATTGCGGCGGCGAAGGATGCGCAAGTTACCCGATCCTGCGGACGCCGGCGGGTAAACTGACGACCTACTTCGTCGCGACAAGTTCCTTCCCACGATTTCCATGCACGGCCTCAATCCCCCCCAACGCGAAGCGGTGCTGCTGGCCGACGGCCCGGTGCTGGTACTGGCCGGCGCCGGCAGCGGCAAGACCCGCGTGATCGTCGAGAAGATCGCGCACCTGATCCAGTCGAACCGCTATCCCGCCAAGCGCATCGCCGCCATCACCTTCACCAACAAGGCGGCGAAGGAAATGCGCGAGCGCGTCGGCAAGCGCATCCGCGGCGACGCGGCGGAGGGCCTGACGATCTGCACCTTCCATGCGCTGGGCCTGAAGCTGCTGCAGATCGAACACGCGAAGGCGGGGCTGAAGCGCGGGTTCTCGGTGTTCGACATCGACGACGTCGCCGCGCAGATCAAGGACCTGATGCCCGGCGCGAAGACCGATGCGGTGCAGGCGATGCAGGGCCTGATCTCGCGGGTGAAGAACGCCGGGCTGTCACCCGAGGAAGCGCTGGCCGCCGCGCAGAGCCCGCGCGAGCGCGAGGCCGCCAACCTCTACGTGCGCTACCAGCAGCGCCTGACCACGTTCAACGCGGTCGACTTCGACGACCTGATCCGCCTGCCGGTGCAGTTGCTGGAAAGCGACGAGGATTGCCGCCTCGGCTGGCGCGAGCGCATCGGCTACCTGCTGGTCGACGAATGCCAGGACACCAACGACGCGCAGTACCGGCTACTGAAGGCGATCGCCGGCGAGAAGGGCAACTTCACCTGCGTGGGCGACGACGACCAGAGCATCTACGCCTGGCGCGGCGCGAATCCGGAGAACCTCGCGCAGCTGGGCAAGGACTATCCGGCGCTGCGCATCGTCAAGCTGGAACAGAACTACCGCTGCAGCAACCGCGTGCTGCGCGCGGCCAACGCGCTGATCGCCAACAACCCGCACGAACACCTCAAGACGCTGTGGAGCCAGCAGGCCGACGGCGAACGCATCCGCGTGCTGGAATGCCGCGACGGCGAACACGAGGCCGAGCGCATCGCCTCGGAGATCCAGTTCCTGAATCAATCGCGCCAGGCCGAGTGGGGCGAGTTCTGCATCCTGTTCCGCGGCAACCACCAGTCGCGGCCTCTGGAAAAGGCGCTGCAACTGCTGCGCGTGCCGTACCACCTCAGCGGCGGCACCGCGTTCCTCGACCGCGGCGAAGTGAAGGACGCGCTGTCGTGGCTGCGGCTGATCGCCAATCCCGAGGACGACGCGGCGTTCCTGCGCGCCGTGCAGTCGCCCAAGCGCGAGGTCGGCACCACCACGCTGGCGAAGCTGGCGGAGCTGGCGCACCACGCCGGCCTGCCGCTGTCGCGCGCCGCCGAATCGGTCGGCCTGCTGAAGCAGTTGCAACCGCGCGCGGCGAACGCGCTCAGCGGGTTCGCCGACATCGTGAAGGGCCTGCGCCACGAGTCGCGTACGCTCACGCCGGCCGAACTGGTGAAGCAGCTCAACGAGCGCTCCGGCCTGCTCGCCGCACTGCGCGCGCAGTGCAAGAACGACCAGATCTTCCAGCTGCGCCGCGGCAACCTCGACGAACTGGCGAACTGGTTCGACGGCGCCCGCGGCGGCGCCGGCCCCGGCGAACTGGCGGCGTCGCTGGCGCTGCTGAGCCACGCCGACAAGGGCGAGCCCGGCAACCAGGTGCGGCTGATGAGCCTGCACGCGGCCAAAGGCCTGGAATTCCGCTACGTGTTCATCATCGGCATGGAGGACGGCACGCTGCCGCACGAGGCCAGCCTGGAAGAAGGCCGCCTCGACGAGGAGCGCCGGCTGCTCTACGTCGGCATCACCCGCGCCAAGGAGCAGCTGTGGCTGTCGCACTCGCGCGAGGCGCAGCGCTGGGGCACGAAGCTGCGGCTGACGCCCAGCCGCTTCCTCGACGAACTGCCGGCGGCCGAACTCCAGCGCGACGGCGCCGACCCGGTGGCCGACGCCGAGCGCAAGAAGGAGCGCGCGAGCGCCGGCTTCGCCGCGATCAAGGCGCTGCTGGACGGCTGAGCCGACGCGGCACCGGCGTGTCGTCATGGCCGCGGGCTACACTCTGCGGCCCGTTCGCCACGCTTTCCGGAGTCTCCATGCGCAGGTCCACGCTGCACGTCGCCCTCTTCGCCGCGGTCCTGGGCCTCGGCGCCTGCCGCACGATGACGCCGGTGGCCGCAGCCACGACCACGGCCGCCGTGCCCGAGAACGACAACCTCAACGCGGTGCTGTGGATGCAGCGCGCGGCCGAGTACCGCGCCACCTGCGAGACCGTCTACCACGCCGCCGCCGACCGCCTGGACGCCGCGCTGAAGGATCCGGCCTGGGACGCCATCGTCCCCGGCGAGCGCGCCAACCCGACCCGCGGCCTGCCGCCGGCGATCGTGCTGGACGTCGACGAGACCGTGCTGGACAACTCGCCCTACCAGGCGCGGCTGGTCCGCAGCGGCGACACCTACGACGAAGCGACCTGGGACGCCTGGGTCCGCGAGGAGAAGGCGCAGGCGCTGCCGGGCGTGCTCGACTTCGCCAAGGCCGCCACCGCACGCGGCATCACCCTGATCTACATCTCCAACCGCGCCGAGCACCTCGGCCCGGCCACGCTGTCCAACCTGCGCAAGGCCGGCCTGCCGGTGAAGGACGACAGCGTCTTCCTGGGCCTGGGCACGTTCGTCGAAGGCTGCGAGCAGGAAGGCTCGGAGAAGCTCTGCCGCCGCCAGCTGGCCGCGCGGAAGTACCGGGTGCTGATGCAGTTCGGCGACCAGTTGGGCGACTTCACCCAGATCGTCGCCAACACCCCGGCCGCCCGCGACGCGCTGGAAGCGCAGTACCGCGGCTGGTTCGGCCAGCGCTGGTGGGCGCTGCCCAATCCGAGCTACGGCAGCTGGGAACCGGCGGTGTTCAACAACGCCTGGTCCGAGCCGGTCGAGCGCCGTCGCGCCCTCAAGCGCGACGCGCTGAACACGGCGGAGTGATCGACCGGGAAATCCTGTCGAGATTAATCCTTCAATTTCAATGGTTTGAATCGTATAACTTCACGTATTGCGTCAGGATCTGCGGCCGGGTAGGCTGTGCGCCAGCCGGCCTCGCCGGCGCCATGCCACAACCGTGACCTGCCGGCGCGAGCCGGATTTGAGGGAGACCCCACCGGGTCTCCTTTTTCTTGCCGGTCGCTTGTCGGCCCCGCGCCGGCCGGCCAAGATGCCGGACCATGTGCCCCGCCGCCGCCCCTGCCATCGCCTCCCGCGCCTGCCCGCCGCCGCTCGCGGCCCTGCTGGCGCTGGCCCTCGCGCTGGGTGCGGCCGGCTGCGGTGATCGCGAACGCACGCACGCGCCGCACGTCGGCGCGACCGATCCGGTGCAGGCGGTGGCCCTGCTCAACGCCGACCTGCGCGACAACGACCTCGCCGCGTTCGCCCGCGACGCCGTGCCGCCCACGCTGCATGCGCCGCTGGTCGCGGCCTGGCAGGCCGGCCGTACCCGCTGGCCGCTGGACGAACTGCCGTTCGACCAGCGCATCCCCGGCGTGCTGGCCAGCCTCTCGGCCGATGACGCCGAGAAGCGCCTGCGCAAGGGCTACGACCGCCAGTTCGCCCACGCCGACGGCGAGATCCGCGCCGCGGCGCAGGCGCTGGGCCTGTTCGGCGAGAAATACCTGCAGACCGACGGCGACCTCAGCGCGGAGGAACGCGCCCACTACGTCCAGCTGGTGCGTGCGGTCACCGCCTGGGGCGGCCGGGCCGGACTGGGCGATGCCCGGCGCGGGCATGCCGCGATCCCGAAGCTGGCCCTCGCCGCCCGCGGCACCGGCCTGCGCGACCCGGCTGACTTCCGCCGGCACGGCATGGACGAGAGCCTGCGCCGGCTGGGACCGATGGCCGCGGCGCTGAAGGACGTGCTGCGCGGCTACGGCCTGGACCTGGATGCCAGCCTCGACGCGATGGCGCTGAGCCTGGAAGGCCAGGATGGCGACCGCGCACGGGTCCGCATGCGCTATCCCCTGGCCGGCGCGACCATCGACACCGTGGTCGCGGTGGAACGCGTGGACGGCCACTGGTATGTCAGCGACTTCCTGCGCCACGCCCGCGCTGCGGCGGCCGTGCCCGACGCGCCGCCGTCGTCCTCGGTGCCCGTCGCGCCGCCCGCGCCGGCCTCCGCATCGACCCCGGCGGCCACGACGCCGTAGGCAACTTCGTCATAATGGCGGGGATCATGCCGAACCGCCCGACATCGCCCGACCCATCCGCCCTCTTCGCCGCGTCCGACGCGCCCGTCGACGGCGCCACCGCGCCCGGTCCCGAAGAAGGCGACGCGACGCCGGCGTCCGACGCCGCGGAACCGCCGCACGAGACGCCGGCGCCGGCCGATCCGGCGCCTGAGGTGACGCCGACCCAACCGGCGCTGGCGATGCCGCCGCCCCCCGCGCCCGAACCGCCGCCCGCACCGCCCCAGGCACGTGGCCGCCGTCCGCTGTGGGCCGGGTTGCTGGGCTGGTTCCTGGAACCGTGGATCGAGCTGCACATCGACCCGCTGCCCGAGGCGCTGGCCGACGATCCGCGCCCGGTCTGCTACGTGCTGGAAGACTACGGGCTGTCCAACGCCCTGATCCTCGAACGCGCCTGCCGCGAGGCCGGGCTGCCGTCGGCGCTGCGCCCGCTCACCGGCGACCCGCTGGGACGCAAGCGCGCCTACGTCGCGCTGGCCCGCCGCCACAGCGCGCTGGGCCTGGCCGCGGACATGGCCGTGGACCTCGCCACCGGCAAGCCGCCCAAGCTCACCCGCCCCGCGCGCCGGCATTCCGAAGCCTTGGCCCGCCTGCTCGACGCCCACCGCGCCGATCCCGGGCTCGACGTGCGCCTCGTGCCGGTGTCGATCTTCGTCGGCCGCGCACCGGACCGGAACAACGGCTGGTTCTCGGTGCTGTTCTCCGAGAACTGGGCGATCGTCGGCCGCTCGCGCCGGCTGCTGGCGATCCTGCTCAACGGCCGTGATACCCACGTGCAGTTCGCCGCGCCGGTGTCGGTGCGCGAGACCCTCGCCGAGGACCTGCCGCCCGAACGCACGGTGCGCAAGCTTTCGCGCGTGCTGCGCATGCACTTCAACCGCATCCGCGAGGCGGTGATCGGGCCGGACCTGTCCACCCGCCGCCTGCTGATCGACAAGGTGCTGGCCGCCGACCCGGTGAAGCAGGCGATCGCCGACACCGCGCGCCGCGAGAACGGCAAGCCCGAGGACGCCTGGAAGCGGGCCCACGCCTACGCCTACGAGATCGCCGCCGACTATTCGCCGCCGGTGGTGCGTTCGGCGTCGTTCCTGCTCACCACGGTGTGGAACCGCATCTACCGCGGCGTGCTGGTGCACCACCTCGACCGGCTCAAGCAGGTCGCGCCGGGCTACGAAGTGATCTACGTGCCCAGCCACCGCAGCCACATGGACTACCTGCTGCTGAGCTACCTGCTCTACACCAAGGGCGTGGTGCCGCCGCACATCGCCGCCGGCATCAACCTCAACCTGCCGGTGATCGGCACGCTGCTGCGCAAGGGCGGCGCGTTCTTCCTGCGCCGCAGCTTCCGCGGCAACGCGCTGTACTCGGCGGTGTTCTCCGAATACGTCGCGCAGCTGGTCGCCGGCGGCTACTCGATCGAATACTTCATCGAAGGCGGACGCTCGCGCACCGGCCGCCTGCTGCAGCCCAAGGGCGGCATGCTGGCGATGACGATCCGCGCCTTCCTGCGCCAGCCGGCGCGCCCGGTGCTGTTCCAGCCGGTCTACATCGGCTACGAGAAGCTGATGGAAGGCGGCAGCTACCTCGACGAACTCTCCGGCAAGGCCAAGCAGAAGGAATCGATCTGGCAGCTGCTGATGGGCATTCCCCGCGTGCTGCGCAGCAACTACGGCCAGGTCGTGGTGAACTTCGGCGAGCCGATCAAGCTCGGCGACATCCTCGCCGAGGAAGCGCCGGACTGGAACGGCGAGCCGGTGCAGGAAGACGAGAAGCCGCAGTGGCTGGCGCCCGCGATCGACACGCTCGCCGACCGCATCCAGATCAACATCAACCGCGCCGCCGACGTCAACCCGATCAACCTGCTCGCGCTGGCGGTGCTGTCCACGCCCAAGCACGCGATGGGCGAGGCCGACCTGCTGGCGCAGATCGCGCTGTCGAAGACGCTGCTGGCGGAAGTGCCGTACTCCGACCGCGTCACCGTCACCCCGCACACGCCGCAGGAGATCGTGAAGCACGGCGAGGAGATCGGCGTGCTCGCGCGCACCGCGCACCCGCTGGGCGACGTGCTGCACGTCGACGGCGACACCGCGGTGCTGCTGAGCTACTTCCGCAACAACGTGCTGCACCTGTTCACCGCGACCGCGTGGATCGCCTGCTGCTTCCTGCACAACCGCCGGATGAGCCGCAACACGCTGCTGCGCATCGGCCGCTCGCTGTACCCGTTCATGCAGGCCGAACTGTTCCTGCCGTGGGACGAGGCCGGCTTCGCCGAACAGATCGAACGCACCATCGCCGTGTTCGCGCGCGAAGGCCTGCTGCAGCAGGTCGGCGACGACGACGGCGGCATCCTCGCCCGCAACGCCGGCCAGTCCGACGAAGTGTTCCGCCTGCGCGGCCTGGGGCATCCGCTGCAGCAGGCGTTCGAGCGCTACTACATCGCGATCTCGGTGCTCGCCAAGAACGGCCCCGGCACCCTCGCCGCCGCCGAACTCGAAAGCCTCTGCCACCTCGCCGCGCAGCGCCTGAGCCTGCTCTACGCCCCGGCCGCGCCCGAGTTCTTCGACAAGAGCCTGTTCCGCACCTTCATCCGCAAGCTGCGCGAACTCAAGCTCGTGTCCACCGACGAGAACGCCAAGCTCGTCTTCGACCAGCGCCTCGACAACTGGGCCAAGGACGCGAAGACCATCCTCGGCCGCGAACTGCGCCACACCATCGAGAAGGTGAGCCCGGAGGCGGTGAAGCAGGAAGGCACCGCGGAAAAACGCGAAGACTGATCGCCGCGGTCCGGCACCGCGACCCGCGGACGGACCGCTTCACCCTCCAGAGCCACCATCAGAGAAGACCATGTCGCTCCATCGCATCGCCATCGCGGTCGCCGCATTCGTCATCACCCTGTCCTCCGCCACCTCGCACGCGGCGGCGCCGGACGCGGCGGGCTACACGCCCGCACGCGCTGCCGAAGCCGGCGCACTGCCGATCCACATCGGCATCGTGCCCGAGCGGATCCGTCCACAGGTCGCGTTCCAGTACGTCAGCATCGCCGGGCCTGCCTACACCGGCGTCTACCCGGGAATGTCGGTGGGCCAGACCATCGGCGTGAACGCGCTGGGTGGTGCCCTCGGCAGCGTGATCGCCAATGCGGCGATGCGGGCGGAGGCGGAAGGCTTCGCGCGTCAGGCGTTCGCGGGCATTCCCGCCGCGGGCTGCGACCTTGTCTACGGCGAACGCCTGGCCACGCAGCTCACCGCGGACCTGCAGGCCGCGTGGCCGCAGGCGCAGATCCAGGTGCACATGCTGAAGCCGGACCAGAGCATCGCGGACATCGTCGGCAAGCGCACGCCGCGATACGAGGTTCTCGCCAGCGTCAGCCTGGCGACGGATTTCTCGGCACTGGTCGCGAGCATCGATGCCGATGCCTACCCGGCCGGCACCGACGACGGTCGCGCCGAGCGCAAGCCCGGCTGGCGCAACACCCTGATCGCGGTCAGCGACCGGGTGACGCTGCCGCCGAAGACCCAGGCCGACATCGACCAGATGGTGGCCGACGAAAATGCACGCTACGAGGCACTGAACCTCGGCCCCGTCATCCGCAAGCTCAACCAGGAAGGCGTCACCAACGCGAACCAGCCCGAGCGCCGCCGCGTCGGGGAGCTCATCGCGCAGCACAAGCGGGCACTCAAGGAAGCCAACCGCGACAAGTGGACGCCGCTGAGCGAAGCCACGCGCCGCGCGTCCCTGCTGTCCGCGTCGGAGTGCACCGGCATGCGCACCGCGCTGGACCAGGTGCTGGGCGAATCGCATGCGCTCGTGCAGGCCCTGACCGGCGGCACCCTGCCGACCCCGCTGCAGACGGTGACGACCAAGCGCAGCGCCTTCGTGAAGGTCACGGAATTGGTCGGCGAAACCCCCGGGCAGCGCGCCATCGTCGGCCTGCCCGACGGCAGCTACGTCTCGCGCAAGGGCGGGGAAGTGGTCAACACCGGCTTCCGTTACGCGTTGCTGCTGGAACCCTGAGAAGAGACGCCCGGCACGGCCTCACGGCACGCCGCCGCCCAGCAGGAACCCCAACGGCACCTCCGCCCGCGCCCGCCACGCGACTTCGCTGTGCTCCGCCCCGTCGAACGTGCGGCTGACGAAGTCGCGACCCTCGCGCCAGCCGGCGCGGCGCAGGGCGGCGTCCATGCGCTGCTGGTACGGCGCGTAGCCGGCGTCGAGGGTGGCGGTGCCGTGGTCGAAGTAAATGCGGTGCGTGCGGCGGTCGGGCAAGTGCGCGGCGAACCAGTCGATCGTGCAGCCATTGCAGGCGGGCCAGTGCGTCGACACCGCGGCGGCGCGGCCGAACACGTCCGGCCTGCGCGCGATGGCGTACAGCGAGATCAGGCCGCCCATGCTCGATCCCATCACCGACGTGTCGTCGCGACCGGGCAACGTGCGGTACTGCGCGTCGATGAAGGGTTTCAGATCCTCGACGAGGAAACGCTGGTAAGCATCCGACTGCAGGCCGCTCGCATCGAACGGCGGCACGCCGTCGATGCCGCTGGCGATCGTCGGCGTGCGCACCGGCGCCTGCGGCATGTATTCGAGGAAACGCTGCGGCGAGTTCCACACGCCGACGACGATCGCCTCGCGGATCGCGCCAGCATCGATCAGCCGCGTCATCGTGCCGTCGATGTCCCAGTCGGTGCCGTTGAACACCAGCGACGGATCGAACAGGTTCTGGCCGTCGTGCATGTAGACGACGGGATAGCGCTTGTCCGGATTGCGGCCGTACGACGGCGGCAGCCAGACGTCGACGTCGCGCGCGGCGACGAAGCGCGACGGCACGGCGTGCCACGACTCGACACGGCCCGTCGCCTGCAGCGGCGGCGCGTGCACGGCATACGCCCAGCGCAGGAACACCGGCAACATCCGCGACCAGCTCGGCTGGCGATGCTCGCCGCCAGGCAACACGTACAGCGCGACGTCGGCGCGCGTCGTCGACGCGGCATGGTCGACGTTGATGGAATGCCCGAGCTGGTGCAGACCCTTCATCCGCGGCGCGTCTTCGCCCGCGACGCGCCAGCCGTCGACCAGATCGCGCGCGTCGTCGACCACGTCGATGACGCCGTCGCCGTCGCGGTCGTCGGTTTCCTCGGCGTCACCGACGGCGAGGAACGCATGCAGCCCGGGATGGTAGCTGCCGTTCGCGATCATGCCTTGCGCGATGCGCGTGCGCTGCACGGCATCGGCATCGCGGCGATCGGTCGCCAGCCACAGCGACGGCGAGAACGCACCGATGCGACCGAACGTTTCGGGATACTGCCAGCCGCTGTTCAACGCCTGCGCGCCGCCCAGCGACCAGCCGAGCAGCGCGCGCGCATCGGCGCGCGGCTGTGTGCGGTAGCGCGCGTCGATCGCGGGCACCAGCGCGTGTGCGAGCCATTCCGCGTACGCATGCGCGTTCGCGCCGACCGCGCCGGCACGCGTGTCCGCGATGACGCTGCGTCCCGACGCGCGATCGGAAAAGCCGTAGGCACCAAGCCGATCGTGCGGCATGTCGATCGCCACCGCGATCACCGGCCGGATCTCGCCGCTGATCGTCAGCGCGTCGAGCCACGGCTGCAGCGCGAGGGCGTCCGCATCCTGTCCGTCGTCGACGTAGAGCACCGGATACCCAAGCTGCGCGTTCGCGTCGTAGCCCGGCGGCAGGAACACGCGCACGCGCAGGCCGTCGGGATCGATGCCGGGCGCGCCGATCCGGAACGTATCGATGCGCGTCGAGGCCGTCGTCGGTTCCTCCGCCGGCGCGACGCCGGCAAACAGCCCGAATGCGCACAGCAGGACGCGGGCGGCAGATTTCATGCGGCGACGCTCCGGCGGCAGGTGAAGAACCCGTTGAGCGTGAGCCTCCCAGTGCGCGGGTCGTCGGTCAGCAGCTCGGGATGCGCGATCTCGCCGCTGTGGAAGATCGTGCCGGTGTAGAAGATCAGCCGGTTCCAGCGCGCGGGGACGCTCGCGACCTTGTCGAACCATGCGTTCGACGCGGTCATGTAGCCGGTGCGCAGGCCGTACTTCGCCTCGAACGCCGCGGCGTCGAGCTGCGAGGATTCGAGCACGAGCGGCACGATCTCCTCGGGCGGCCGCTTCGGCGCGTAGAAGCTGGTGCCGCCGAGGCGCGGATCGTGGAACAGGTACAGCACGCCCGCGACCACGCACTGGCTCGGGTCGACGCTGAGGCGGTCGACGTGGCAGATCGACTGTGCCGGCGACAGCCGTTCCGCCGGCGTCGCGGTGAGCGCCAGCCGGCTGTACATGCGCTCGGTGCGGCGCGCATCGAGATGGCGACGCACGTGTGCGGAAAAGAACGCGTCGAGCTGCGCGGAAAAGGCCTCCGGCATGCGCAGCTCCGGTCCCGGATACGCGTTGTGCCCGGTTTCGACGAAGGCACCGCGCTGCGCGACCGCGTAGGCGACCAGCGCGTCGGGATCGAGCAGCGCATCGTCGATCACGCAGCAGACGTGGCGACCGCCTATGGACACGGTCTCGATGCGCGGATGCGGGTTGAACATGCGAACGACCTCAGCGTTTCGGCACGAAGCGGATCGCCGCGCCGCCGACTTGCGCCAGCCGCAGCGTCAGCGTATCGGCGCGGGTGACGATGCGGGTTTCGCGCACGAACGAGAAGCGGTGGTCGGTGTCGTCGGCATCGTCGCCATCGCGGTAGATCTGCGCCTCGTAGCGCTTGCCGGCATCGAGGAAATCCAGCGGCACCTGCAGCGTGCGCGCGTGCTCGTCGGTGACGCTGCCGAGATACCAGTCCTGGCTGTTGCGGTCCTTGCGCACCAGCGTCACGTAGTCGCCGACCTCGCCGTTGACGGCGCGCGTCTCCTGCCAGTCGACCGGCACGTCGCGGATGAAGCGGAACGCGTCCATGTGCTGCGCGTAGTGCTCGGGCAGGTCCGCGGCCATGTGGATCGGGCTGTAGAGCACGACGTAGTCGGCGAGCTGGCGCGCGATCGTGCTGCGGATCGGCTGGTTGCGGCCTTCCAGGCTCAGCACGCCGGGCGTGTAGTCCATCGGGCCGGCAAGCATGCGCGTGAAGACGAGGTTGGTCTCGTGCTCCGGCGGATTCGGCGGATTGCCCCAGGCGTTGAATTCCTGGCCGCGCGCGCCTTCGCGCGACACCCAGTTCGGATAGGTGCGGCGCAGGCCGGTGTCCTTGATCGGTTCGTGCGCGTCGATTGCGATGTGATGCTTCGCCGCCGCCAGCAGCACGCGCAGGTGGTGGTTGCTCATGAACTGGCTTTCGTGCCACTCGCGGAGTACCGGGCCGCCTTCGACGTCCTGGCGTTCGATCTGTCCCGCGTCGCAGACATAACCGGTCTTCACGCTGTCGATGCCGAGCTTTTCGAACAATGCGAACGCCTCGTCCATCTGCCGCTCGTAGTGGCTCACCGCGCAGGCCGTCTCGTGATGGCCGATCAGGTGCACGCCCTTCGCCTTCGCGTAGGCGGCGAGCCCGGACAGGTCGTAGTCGGCGGTGGGCTTGCGGAAATCGAACTGCCAGCCGTTCGCGAACCAGTCGCCGTCCCAGCCGGTGTTCCAGCCTTCCACCAGCACGCCGCGGAAGCCGTTCTGCGCTGCGAAGTCGATGTAGCGCCGCGTGTTCGCGGTCGTCGCGCCGTGCTTCGGCCCGGTGGCCCAGCTCTGCTGGTCGAGGTGCATCGCCCACCACACGCCGACGTACTTCGACGGCTTGAACCAGCTGACGTCGCCGAGCTTGTTCGGCTCGTTGAGGTTGAGGATGAGGTTCGACTCGACCAGCCCGCCGGCGCGGTCGGCGATCTGGATCGTGCGCCACGGCGTGGTGAACGGCGCGCGCCGCACCACCTTCGCCGGACTGCCGGGCGTGAGCGACGCGCGCAGCACGCCGCCGTCCCCGCGCATCAGATTCATGCCGGCGTAGTCGACCAGCGCGGCCTCGTGCAGCGTCACGTGGGTGCCATCGTCGGTGCGCAGCGTGATCGGCGTCTGCGCGGTGCCGACCTCGGCCAGCGGCGTGCGCTGGTAGAGGTATTCCTCGCGGTTCCACTCGTACGCCGGAATCCACCATGCGGTCGCGGGACGCGCGATCGCGAACTCGGTCAGTTCCTCGGCGATCTGCACCTCGTCCAGCGCCCGCTGCTTCGGGAATTCGTAGCGGAAGCCGACACCGTCGTCGAACACGCGGAACACCACGTCGAGGCGGCGATGGTCGTGGTCACGCTCGATGAACTGTGCGCGCAGTTCGTTGTAGTGGTCGCGCACGAAGCGGCGCTCGCCCCACGGCTGCTCCCAGGTGTCGTCCGCGCTGCGCGTGGCCTTGTCATGCAGTTCGAGCCCGCGAAGGAACTGGCGGCCGTTGCGCAGCAGGAAGCCGAGCCGCGAATCGCCGATCAGCGGCTTGCCGTCGCGCGCGACGCGATAGGCGAGGCGGCCTTCGCCGCTGACGTCGATTTCGACCCGGGTGCGGCCGTCGGGCGACGCGACCTCGGCGACGGTGGCCGCCTGCGCGGCACCCGCGGCGGCGAACGCGAGCAACGCGAGCGCGAAACGGGAAGGCATGAGTGGTTGGCGCATGGCGAACGAACCTCGGACGTCATTCGACGACATAGACCACGACGCTGCGTGGCGGGATGGAAAAGGTGCCGGTGGCGGTCTCGACCCGCGCGTCGCGGGCGCGGGCATCGGCGGCCTGCGGATCGCGCTGCACCGGATGCAGCGTCCATGCCTTGCCGGCCTGCGCCGGCAGCGACAGCGTCCGCGCATCGGCGGACGCGTTGAGGAAGTACAGCACCTCGCGGAAACGTGCGCCATCGAGCCCGGCACCGTCGAGATGCGCGACCACGACGCGCGGATCCTGTTCCGCGCCACTGCTCGGGAACGTGAGCCGCCGCGCCACGTCGTCCGCGGTGCGCAGGCGGAACAGCGACGAACTCGCGCGGATGCGCAGCAGGTCGCGGAAGGCGCCGGCCATCCACGCGATGTCCGCGGGCGCGGGCTTGATCCGCGCGTCGGCCAGCACCGGCCGCATCCACGGCCAGTCGCCGCCGTTGTCGGCCTGCTTCGGCAATCCAGCGCCGAAGCCGTTGTCGGCCAGCGTCCAGTCGAGGCGATTGAACGCATCACCGGAATCGAAACTGTTCTTGTCGAGCGACTTCGAGCGCAGCACGTCGATGCCGGCGTGGTAGTAGGCCACGCCCTGCGCCAGCGCCACGGACGCGGCACCGAGCAGCTGCACGCGGGCGCGGTCCTCGCGCGAGGTGTCGCGCGGCAGCCGCATCGCGCCGAGGTCGAACAGCGTCATGTTGTCGTGGTTCTCGACGTAGTTCACCGCCTCGCCCGGCGCCGCGGCGTAGCCCGCGGGCTGGCCGGCGTAGTCGATCGCCGAGAACGGCTGCGTGCGTCCGTCCGCCGTCGTCATGCGCATGCCCGCGAGCGTGCCGCCCAGGCCCACGCGCACGAGGTCGGCGGCGCGCTTCGCCGCCGCGTCGTCGCCGCCGTCGGCGAGGCCGTTGAGCCAGCCCTTGGCGTCGACCAGCGCCGCGCCGCCGTCGCAGCAGCCACCGCCACGCAGCGCATCGCGGGCGCGGTCGCTGAAGCTGCCGATGCCGCTGCCGGCGAGCGAACGCTGCGACGCCTGCACGAAGCGCGCGCCGTCGGCGACCTCGCCGAAGTTCCAGCCTTCGCCGATCAGCGGCACGTGCCGGCCCGCGGCGGCGTCGACCGCGTGCTGCAACCGTTCCATTGCCGCGCGCGGCTGGTGGCCCATCAGGTCGAAGCGGAACGAATCGATGCGGTAGTCGCGCACCCAGCGCGCCGCGGTGTCGATCATCAGCTTCGCCATCATCCGGTGCTCGGTCGCGGTGTTCTCGCAGCACGTCGAGCGCGCGATCTTCCCGGCCGCGTCCAGCCGGTGGTAGTAGCCGGGCACGATGCGGTCGAGTACCGACTTCGGGTCCTGGCCCGCGGCGAAGGTGTGGTTGTAGACGACGTCCATGCCGACGCGCAGGCCGGCGTCATGCAGCGCCTGCACCATCGCGCGGAACTCGCGGACGCGCGCCGCGCCGTCGGGCTGCACCGCGTAGCTGCCTTCCGGCGTGCCGTAGTGCCACGGATCGTAGCCCCAGTTGAAGCAATCGGTCGCCGCGGTCTTCGCGACGGCGGCCTGCTGCGCCTCGCCATCGGGCGCGCCCTTCGGCACCTGTGGCACGAGGCAGCCGCGCTCGGGCACCGACGCGAAGTCGTACACCGGCAGCAGGTGCACGTCGGTGAGACCGGCGGCCTGCAGCGCGCGCAGATGGCGCATGCCGGCGGAATCCCTTTCGGTGAAGGCGAGGTACTTGCCGCGCCACGGCGCGCGCACGCCAGCATCGTCGCGCGAGAAATCGCGCACGTGCAGTTCGTACACGACCATGTCGACGCTGTCCGCCGTCGGCGCGGGCCGCGGCGCAGCGTCCCAGCCGGTCGGCTTCGTGTCGGGCGCGTCGGGATCGAGCACCACGCTGCGCGCCGAATCGACGGTGAGCGCGGCGGAATACGGATCGGTCACGCGATTGCGCACGATGCCCGTGCCCGGCGCGAACACGTCGACGAGATACGCGTAACGCGTGCCGTGCAGCGTGCCCGGCAGGTCCAGCGTCCACGTGCCGGTAACGTCGTCGCGATGCGCGGGCAGCGCGCGGGTCGCACCACGGTCTGCGTAGACGCACACGGCGACGCTGCGCGCGGTCGGCGCCCACAGCGCGAAACGGGTGGCGAAATCTTCCGCGCCCGGCGGCGGCACGGTGCGGAACGCGCCCAGCGCGACGTCGTCGGCCGCGGCGTACAGGTCATCCAGCGCGCCGGGCATCTGCACCGCGGTGGCGTCGAGCACGCGGCCCGCGTCATCCTCGCGCACCAGCAGCAGTTGGTCGCGCAACAGCGCACCGACGTCGACGGCATCGCCGAACACCAGCCGCGGACCGTCGCCGACGAAGCGGAAGCGCTCGGCCAGCGCGGCGGTCATCTCGACCTTTGCCGGCGCCAGATCGACATGGCCGTCGGCACCGGCGACGACCTGGCCAGGCACCGCGCGCAACGCGGCGGTCGCCGATCGATACAACCGGAAGCGACCCGTCACCGGCGCGCCAGGCCACTGGATCAGATGGCGATCCAACCAGTAGGCGCGGGCGTCGACAGCGAGCCCGGCCTGCGCGTGCAACACGGTCGCGGCGGCGGGCGCATCGCAGGCGGCGCGCAGGCCGGCGTCCGCGCGCGCGGACGCGGCCGCGATGGCCGGGATGCACGCGAGAATCGTTACAAGCGCCCTGAATACGTATGCAGTGCGCGGGTGTCGTGGCCGTTGCACCGCGGGATGACCGGGATTGCCGTGCATCGCATACTGATTGCGCATCCCAACGAGCCTCCGCCGCATGAACACCACGCCCGACAGTTCTTCGCCGCACCGCGTCAACCAGATCGTGATCGTCGGCGGCGGCACCGCCGGGTGGATGACCGCGGCGGCGCTGGCGAAGGTGCTGAACCCATCGTATTCGATCCGGCTCGTGGAATCCGACGAGATCGGCATCGTCGGGGTGGGCGAGGCGACGATCCCGATGATCAAGCTCTACAACACCGCGCTGGACCTGGACGAGGGCGACTTCATCCGCGAGACCATGGGCTCGTTCAAGCTCGGCATCGAGTTCGTGAACTGGGGCCGGGTCGGCGACAGCTACATCCACGGCTTCGGCAAGATCGGCCAGGACCTCGGGTTGGTGCCGTTCTACCAGTACTGGCTGAAGATGCGCCGGGCCGGCAAGGCCGCGCCGCTGGACGACTACTCGATCAACACCTTCGCCTGCCGGCACAACCGTTTCATGCCGCCGGTGACCGACCGCCCGAACTCGCCGCTGGCGGACATTGCCTACGCCTACCACTTCGACGCCAGCCTCTACGCGCGCTTCCTGCGCCGCTACGCCGAGGCGCGCGGCGTGGTGCGCACCGAGGGCAAGGTGATCGGTGTCGAGCAGAATCCCGAGAGCGGCTTCATCAACGCGATCACGCTGGACAACGGCGAGCGCATCCCGGGCCAGCTGTTCGTCGACTGCTCGGGCTTCCGCGGGCTGCTGATCGAGCAAACATTGAAGACCGGCTACGACGACTGGAGCCACTGGCTGCCCTGCGATCGCGCCGTGGCCGTGCCCTGCGAACGCACCACGCCGCTCACGCCGTACACGCGATCGACCGCACGCGAAGCCGGCTGGCAGTGGCGCATCCCGCTGCAACACCGCGTCGGCAACGGCCACGTCTTCAGCAGCCAATTCATCAGCGAGGACGAGGCCACCGCGACGCTGATGGCCAACCTCGAAGGCCCGGCGCTGGCCGAGCCGCGCGTGCTGCGTTTCCTCACCGGCAAGCGCAAGAAGTTCTGGAACAAGAATGTCGTTGCGGTGGGCCTGGCGAGCGGCTTCATGGAGCCGCTGGAATCGACCAGCATCCACCTGATCCAGTCGAGCATCGCGCGGCTGACCGCGTTCTTCCCGCACGCCGGCTTCGACCAGACCGACATCGACGAATTCAACCTGCACTCCGAATTCGAATTCGAGAAGATCCGCGATTTCCTGATCGCGCACTACCACGCCACCGAGCGCGACGACACGCCGTTCTGGACCTACTGCCGCACGATGGACGTGCCGGAGTCGCTGACCCGCAAGCTGGAGCTGTTCCGCAGCTGCGGCCGGATCTTCCGCGACTGCAACGAGCTGTTCGCCGAGCCCAGCTGGATGCAGGTGCTGTATGGCCAGCGCCTCGTGCCGCGCAGCTACCACGCGATGGTCGACGTGTATCCGGAAGAGAAGATCATCGAGTACATGGAAGGCATCCGCGGCGTGATCGCGAACTGCACGCGGGTGATGCCGACCCACGAGGAATTCATCGCCAAGCACTACGCGGCGAAGGCGATGTAGCGCCACGGCGATGGCAGACGGGCGGGCGCCGCGATCACATTCGCCGCGCCCGTCCCGTTGAATACGTTTGCATCCCGCCATTGCTGCGCTGCAGCGCGACGTCCTGCGCGCATCGGCGCATGTGATGATGCGCGTCCGCACGCCGCGCACGCACAGGGACCCCCGCCGATGACCTCCGCATCGCAGACCACGAAGCCGACGCTGTCGTTCTGGCAGATCTGGAACATGTGCTTCGGCTTCCTCGGCATCCAGTTCGGGTTCGCGTTGCAGAACGCCAACGTCAGCCGCATCTTCCAGACCCTCGGCGCGGACATGGACGCGCTGCCCGGCCTGTGGATCGCCGCGCCGCTGACCGGGCTGATCGTGCAACCGATCATCGGCCATCTCTCCGACAGCACCTGGACGCGTTTCGGCCGCCGCCGCCCGTACTTCATGGTCGGCGCGATCCTCGCCTCGCTGGCGCTGCTGGCGATGCCGAACTCGCCGTCGCTGTGGATCGCCGCCGGCCTGCTGTGGGTGCTGGACGCCTCGATCAACGTGTCGATGGAACCGTTCCGCGCCTTCGTCGGCGACCAGCTGCCGGTGTCGCAGCGCGCCAAGGGCTACGCGATGCAGAGCTTCTTCATCGGCGTGGGCTCGGTGGTGGCGAGCATGCTGCCGTGGCTGTTCGAGAAGGCCGGCGTGGCCAACGCGGCGGACGCCGGCCAGGTGCCCGACACCGTGCGCTACGCGTTCTACGCCGGCGCCGGCGTGCTGCTCGGCGCGATCGCGTGGACGGTGCTGCGCACCCGCGAATACCCGCCGGAAGCGCTGCAGGCCTTCGATGAGGCACCGGCACTGGACCGCGCGCCGCTGGACCGCACGCGCAGCACGCGCTTCGGCACGTTCTGGTTCTTCGTCGGCGCCATCGCGATTGCCGCGGTCGCGGTGCAGGGGCTGCCGAAGGAACTGTTCCTGCTCGGCGCTCTGCTCGCGGCCTACGGCCTCGCGCTGTTGCTGCTCAACGTGCTGCCGGCCGAGAGCGGCTTCTCGACGGTGATGACCGACATCTACGCGATGCCCGACACCATGCGCCGGCTGGCGCTGGTGCAGTTCTTCTCGTGGTTCGCGCTGTTCGCGATGTGGATCTACACCACCTCCACGGTGACCGCGGTCTACTACCACACCACCGACACCGCCTCGGCCGAATACAACACCGGCGCGAACTGGGTCGGCGTGCTGTTCTCGGCGTACAACGGCTTCGCCGCGCTGGCCGCGATCGCGATCCCGTTCATGGCCCGCCGCATCGGCCTGCGCCGCAGCCACCTGTTCAACGTGACGCTGGGCGGCCTCGGCCTGATCGCCATCCCGTACATGCCGAACGAGAACTGGCTGATGCTGCCGATGGTCGGCGTCGGCTTCGCCTGGGCCTCGATCCTGTCGCTGCCCTACGCGCTGCTCTCCGACAGCGTGCCGGCGCGCAAGATGGGCGTGTACATGGGCATCTTCAACTTCTTCATCGTCATCCCGCAGCTGGTGGCGGTGGCGACGCTGGGCTTCCTGCTCAAGCGCGTCTTCGGCGATGCACCCGCCGGCATCCTCGTGCTCGGCGGCGCCTCGATGATCCTCTCCGGCCTGCTGGTGCTGCGGGTGCGGGAGCCCGAGGCGCACTGAGCGACGCGGCTTTCTGCAGGAGCGACGTGAGTCGCGACCCGACCACGCAACAGCAGTCGCGACTTCCGTCGCTCCCACAGGAAAGGTCGACGGCGTTTCGTTGCCAAGGCCGCCCGGTGACGTTTGCATGGCGACATCGCGAATCCCGGCCGCACCGGGTCGCGACTCACGTCGCTCCTACGAAGATCAACGGCGCGGTTGCCTGCTTTTGTAGGAGCGACGTGAGTCGCGACCCGAAAGCGCATCGTTGTTCCGCGCAGCATCCATCGCGCCCGCAATCGAAATCTGCGCGGCTCAGCCGCCGGCGCCGCTCGACCTGCGCACCACCAGCGTCGCCGGCAGCATCGCGCTTTCGGCGGGCTGGTCGTGGATGCGCTTGAGCAGGGTGCCGACCAGCAGTTCGCCGGCGCGGGCGGTGTCCTGGTAGACGGTGGTCAGCGGCGGGTTGCAGAAGCGGGCCATCGCGATGTCGTCGAAGCCGACGACGGCGACGTCCTCGGGCACGCGCAGGCCGTGTTCGTGCAGGGCGCGGATGGCACCGATCGCGATGAGGTCGCTGGCGGCGAAGATGGCGTCGAACAGCACGCCGCGGCCGAGCAGCGCCTTCGCCGCTTCGTAGCCTTCTTCCTCGGAGCTGAGCGCGTCGACCTGCAGCGCGGGTTCCTCGGGGATGCCGGCCGCGCGCAGCACCTGCTCGCAGCCGCGGTAGCGCGCGTGGAATTCGGGGTAGTGCGGCGAGGCGTCGCCGAGGAAGGCGATGCTGCGGCGGCCGAGGCCGAGCAGGTGTTCGCCGACCAGGCGGCCACCGTCGGCGTTGTCGCAGCCGATCGAGATGCCCGGCTGGTCCGGCAGCACCGCGCCCCAGCGGACGAAGTGCGTGCCCTGTTCGACCAGCCGTTCGAGCTTGGGCCGGTAGTCGACGTAGTCGCCGTAGCCCAGCAGGATCAGGCCGTCGGCCTTCATGCTGTCCTCGTAATCGGCGTGCCAGTCGTCCGACAGCTGCTGGAACGACACCAGCAGGTCGTGGTGATGGCGGGTGCAGGCGCGGGTGATCGAACCCAGCATCGACAGGAAGAACGGGTTGATGTTCGACTCGTCCTCGGTGGGATCCTCGAACAGCAGCAGCGCGAGCGTGCCGGCGCGCTGGGTGCGCAGGCTGGAGGCGCGACGGTCGACCTTGTAGTTGAGTTCCTGGACGGCGTCGAGCACGCGCTTGCGGGTCTCGGCGTTGACCAGCGGACTGCCGCGCAGCACGCGCGAAACGGTCGCCTGGGAAACACCGGCGCGGTGGGCGATGTCGACCGAAGTGGCCTTGGTCTTGCGGAGGGCCATGGCTGTGCCGTACGTCTTGGGCTGGTCCGCAGTGTAGTCGGCGCGGGCGGCGGGCGCGACGGGGTCAGTGCCCGCCGCCGGCACCGGCCGACGCGGTCGCATGCGGGGCACCCTGCTTCACCGCCAGCCACGCCAGCGCCGAGACCAGCATGCAGACGCCGCCGAGGGCGAACACCAGCGCCTTGTTCTCCACGCCGGCGAGCAGCGCGCCCACGCCCAGGCTCACCGCCAGCTGCGGCAGCACCACGCTGAGGTTGAACACGCCCATGTACAGGCCGATGCGCGCCGGCGAGACGCTCTGCGAGAAGATCGCGAACGGCAGGCTGACGATCGCGCCCCAGCCCAGGCCCATCACCGCCATGCCGAGATACACCGCGGCGGTGGCATGGCCGAAGACATAGACGAAGCCGAAGCCCAGCGCCATCGTCGCCAGGCTGGCGGCGTGCACGCGCACCTCGCGGAAGCGGCGCGCCAGCGGGTTCAGCACCAGCGCCGGCACCAGCGCGGCGACGGCATTCAACGACAGGAAACTGAAGGACATCAGCCGCCCGGTGGCGTCGGCGTCGAGCTCGGGAAAGCGCTGCTGCACGAAACCGATCATGTAGACGAACAGGCTCTGCATGCCGAACCAGCTGATCGCGTGCGCGGCCAGCACCTTGCGGAAGCCGGCGATGTCCTCGCGGCCGTCCAGCACCTGTTTCTCGGCCAGCGCGTGCGCGATCAAGGCCAGCGTCGCGATGCCGAACACGACTTCCAGCCACATGCCGTGGCTCTGCACGCCGGCGAGCTTCAGGCCCATCGCGATCGGCGCGTACACCGCGAACGCCCACAGCGGGCGCATCAGCAGCAGCAGGCGGCCGACGCTGAGTTTCTCGGCCGGCGTGCCGGTCTCGGTGTGTACCAGCGTCCGTGGCTCTTCCACCAGCATCGCCGGCACCAGCGAGAACACCAGCACCAAGCCGGCGCCGAAATAGATCAGCGCGATGTTGCCCCACACCGCGCCCACCGCGTAGGCCAGCACGCCGAACGTGCCGGAGACGGTCTGCATCCAGGTGTAGCCGGCGGTGCGCTTGGGCCCTTCCGGCGTGAGGTCGGCGATGATCGCGCGGGTCGGGTTGAAGCCGAGGTTGATCGACAGGTCCAGCGCCATCGCCACCGTCACCGCGACGCCAAGGATGGTCTCCAGCCCCAGTGCCGCGCCGATCGCGCCGATGGAAGGCAGCGCCAGCAGCATCAACGCGGTCAGCACGCCGCCGACGAGGATGAAGGGCCGCCGCCGCCCGCCCCACAGCCACACGTTGTCGCTGATGATGCCGATGATGACCTGGCCGAGGATGCCCGCCAGCGGGCCGGCCGCCCACACGATGCCGATCTCGTCGAGCTTCAGCCCGTACTTCGTCGACATCAGCCAGCTCAGCGCGGAGATCTGCACCGCCAGCGCGAAACCCATCGCCGTCGACGGCAGGCTCAGCAGCATCAGGAACGGCGATGACAGGCGTTCTTGCATCCGCAGCATGGGCGGTCCTCCCCGGGTGACCCGGCAGGATAGCGTGCCGCCCGGAGCGCGGCGTTGAATACGGTTGCTGCTGCGACGCAGCATGCCGCTCGTCATCGCCGCGTCGCCTTCCGGCGGGATGGCGACGGCGCACCCGGATGGCGGCGAACGGCGCGGGTATGCTGGCGGGCGACCTGCGAGGACCCACCGTCATGGCCATCTGGAACTGCGCCAGCTGCGGCGAAGACAACGATTCGGTGTACGGCATCTGCTGGAACTGCGGTCTGGCGCTCGCCGCCGAAGCCGACGGCACGGACGCCGCGGTCGTGGCCGACGACGGCCTGCTGGTGGACGACGACACGCCCGAGGCCCGCGACCTGCGCTGCACCCGTTGCGGCGCCGCGATGCAGCCGCTGGGCCGGCTGCGCTTCCAGGACGGCAACCGCATGGTGCCGCTCATCGACGGCCAGCTGGGCGAACGCCTGATCGACCGCACGTCGCTCGACGCCTACGCCTGCACCGGCGCAGCCTGCGGCAAGGTCGAGTTCTTCACGATCACCGTCGCGGAAGTGTCGCAGTCGGGCTGAGGCCCGCAGCAATAACGCGACCGTCGCGCTGCGATCGCTTACGCCGGTTCGTCCGGGATCAGCGCCGATTCCATCCGCGCGATCGAATCCTTCAGCTGCAGCTTGCGCTTCTTCAGGCGCTTGATCGCCAGTTCGTCGGCGGCGATGTTCTCGTGCAGGCGCTCGATGGCGAGATCGAGGTCACGATGCTCCTGGCGCAGCTCGCCCAGCCGCTGCACCAGGCGGGCGAGTTCGGCGGGGTCGGAGAGGCGGCTCATGCGCGGCAGCTTAACATCGCCGCCACGACGCGCC
This sequence comes from Lysobacter sp. DMC104, assembly GCF_056313665.1. Taxonomy (NCBI): domain Bacteria; kingdom Pseudomonadati; phylum Pseudomonadota; class Gammaproteobacteria; order Lysobacterales; family Lysobacteraceae; genus Lysobacter; species Lysobacter sp. DMC104. The sequence goes on from NZ_JBQUZW010000005.1 coordinate 163,678, forward strand.
CCACCGCCGGGCGGGCGCGGGGGCACCGGATCAGCGGTCGCCGACGTAGAGCGCAGCGTCGGACACGTGCTGCCAGTCGGCCAGCGCGCCTTCGGTGTCGACCGAGATCTCCGGCTCGCCCGCGGAGGCGGGCGCGGGGCTGCCGTCGTCGTAGTCGGACACGTCGTCGGCGAACCAGGCCGCGCGCGGGGTCACCGGACCGATCGCCGCCGCCGCGACGCCGTGCGCCTCGGCGGCACGGTCGTGGCGGACCGCCGACGCCAGCGCCCAGCCGAACAGAACGGCCCAGACCGCCAGCAACGCGACCATCGTCCGCAGGCGACGGCGACGACGGCGGGACAGGCGACCGGGGGACATGCGGACGAGGGACGTGCTGACGAGGGAAGCGGGCATGGCGGGTTCCTCGCGGGACGGAGGGGCGGGCACGCATTCCCTCCATCAAATAGCGTGCCATCCGTAACCACGCGAATTCGCGGGGAAACAGGCCGCCGCAACATCGCCGGCGGCACCGGCGACGTTGCATCGCGCACGGCCGCGTGCAGATCGCGCGGCCTGCACGGTCCGGCACGCATGCGGCAAGCGCGCACCGCCACCACCGCACCTGTCGCAAACTGCTGAAAACACGGACGTTGCCACCGGTTCACCGGCGCGGCGCGACTGGCACGCGATTTGATGTTCTCCCGGTGCGTCCGCGATCGCGGACCCGCATCCGCCCCCGAGGAGAATCGTCATGCTGTACTACGCGCTCGTCTTCCTGATCGTCGCCCTGGTCGCCGCCGTGCTCGGCTTCGGCGGCATCGCCGGTGCCGCCGCCGGCATCGCCAAGATCCTGTTCTTCGTGTTCCTGGTGCTGTTCGTGGTGTCGCTGATCTTCGGTCGTCGCCGACCCGCGGTCTGACCGGCGCACTGCACGCAGAGCGAATATGCAACGCCCCGCGCGATCGCATCGCGCGGGGCGTTGTCGTGATGGTGCATGCGAACGTCGCCGCCGCGGCGACGACGCGTCCGGCTCAGGCCAGCGCCAGCTCGAACACGAACGTGGCGCCGCCGCCGGGACGATCCTCGTACCAGAGGTCGCCGCCCATCGTCCGCGCACGCTGCTTCGCCAGCGCCAGCCCCAGACCGGTGGCGCTTTCGCCGCCGGTGGGTTTCGACGACAGGCGCACGAAGCGCTTGAACAGGTTCTCGCGATCCTTCGCCGAAATGCCGGGGCCGCGATCGTGCACGGCCAGCGCGCCGAACTTGCCGCGCCGCGCCACCGACACCGCGACCTGGCTGTCGTGCGGCGAATACTTGATGGCGTTGGACAGCAGGTTCTGCAGCACGTGGCCCGCGCCGGCTTCCTCGGCCATCACCAGCAGGTCGGGATCCTCCTGCACCAGTTGCAGCGCGATGCGCTTGTGCGCGGCCTGCGCGGCGAGCAGGTGGATCGCGCGGCCGGCCAGTTCGGTCGCCTGCATCGGCTTCACCGGCACGCCGTGCGCCTGGTCGTGCTGCTGCTCCAGGAACGCCTGCAGGAACAGCACACCGGCGTCGGCGGATTCGCGGATCGACGCCGCCAGCGCGCGGCGCGCGTCCTCGGGCAGGCCGTCCTCGCGCAGCATGTCCGCCGAGAACAGGATGTTGCCGAAGTGGTTGCGCAGGTCATGGCTGACGATCTCGGCCATGCGCTGGCGCTCCTCGGCGACGCGCGCGAGGCGTTCGCGCGAACGCTTGAGGTCGAGGTGCGTGCGCACCCGCGCCAGCAGTTCCTCGGCGATGAAAGGCTTGGTGATGTAGTCGACGGCGCCGGAGGAGAACGCGCGCACCAGGCTGTCGCGCTCGTGGTCGGCGGTGAGGAACACCACCGGCACCTCGCGCGTCTGCGGCATCGCCTGCAATCCTTCGAGCACCGCGAAGCCGTCGAGCCCGGGCATGCGCATGTCCAGCAGCACGAGGTCGGGTGGGCTGCGTTCGGCCAGCGCCAGCGCCTCGCGGCCGTCCAGCACCGGCACCACGTCGTAGTCGGCGTGCGTCAGCAACTGGCCGACGACCTGCACGTTCGCGCTCTGGTCGTCCACCACCATCACCACCGGCAGCGTCACCGGCGACTGGAACCTGTTAGGCATCTTCGGGCATCTCCTGTGCGATCTCGCCGGCGTCGCCGGCCAGGCGGTCGAGCACCGCCTTCATCTGGTGCGCGTCGAAACGCTGCACGGCCAGGTGCAGGCGCCGCGCTTCCTCGGCGAGCACGGCATCGCCGATGTCCTCGGCGAGGACATCGAGCCGGCGCGAGAATTCGCCGATCTCGCGGATGCGCATGCGCCGCCGCAGCGGGTCCAGCGACATCGCGCGGATGGTGCGCCATTCGGCCAGCGCGACGTCGCGCGCGGCGGCCCCGTGCCCGGCACCGCCAGCCGCGGCGAGGGCCGGGACTTCGGTCTGCGCGGCCACGGCCTCGCCGAACAGCGACAGCAGCACGTTCAGCAGTTCGGTCGGCGCATACGGCTTGCGGATGTAGCCGTCGAACGGAACGCTCTGCGGACCGTGTTCGTCGACCAGGCTGGACGCGGTGACCGCGATCACCCGCACGTGTTTCAGCGCCGGATGCTCGCGGATCGCCTCCGTCGCGCGATAGCCGTTCATGCGCGGCATGCGCAGGTCCATCATCACCGCGTCGGGCCGGAAGCTCTGCGCCATCGCCACCGCCTGTTCGCCGTCGCGCGCCACCGCGACGACGTGGCGGCTGCCGTGCAGGTAGCCGCGGGCGACCTCGATGTTCCACTCGACGTCGTCGACGATCAGGATGCGCAGCGGCGGGAGGCGATCGAAATCCGCGCGCTCGTCGCCGTCGCCGGCACCGGTCGCGGCGACGGGCATCGCCTGCGGCAGGTCGGGCAACGTGACCTGGAAGGTCGAGCCTTCGCCGACCCGGCTGCTCAGCTGGATGTTGCCGTGCATCAGGTCGACGAGGCGGCGGGTGATGCTCAGGCCCAGGCCGGTGCCCTGGCGATGCCGGCCGTCGGGGCTGTCGGCCTGGAAGAACGGCTCGAAGATCTGCGCCTGCGCGTCCGCCGCGATGCCGGTGCCGGTGTCGCGCACTGTCAGCCGCAGGTCACGGCCATCGCCCAGCGGCGCGGGCCGCATCGCCACCGACACCACCACTTCGCCGCGCTCGGTGTACTTCACCGCGTTGCTGATCAGGTTCATCAGGATCTGGCGCAGGCGATGCGCATCGATCGCCACCGGCACCAGTTCGGTCTCGTCGATCTCGCTGCGCAACGAGAGGCGCTTGGCCTCGGCCATCGGCTCGAACAACGCGACGATCTCGCCGGTCAGTTCGGCGATGTCGGTGCCCTGCGGATTGAGCTGCAGCTTCCCGGCCTCGATCTTCGACAGGTCCAGCACGTCGTTGATCAGCGCCAGCAGCATCTGCCCGCTCTTGCGGATCGAGGCCACCCACTCGCGGTGCAGCGGTTCGCGCACCTGGTCGGCGAGCAACTGCGCGAAGCCGAAGATCGCATTCATCGGCGTGCGGATCTCGTGGCTCATGCTGGCGAGGAAGGCGCTCTTTTCCTCGCTGGCGCGGCGCGCCTGCGCGGCATGCAGCTCGACCAGCAGCGTGTTCTCGGCCTCGCGCTGGGCGCGGCGCAGCGCGAAGAAGCCCAGCAGGCCGGCGAACAGCGCCAGGCCGTTGGCGATGAGCAGGGTGGCGTTGGTCTGCTTGACCAGCGAATCGCGCTCGATGCGGCGCTGGACCAGCAGCCGGTCCTCCTGCGCCGCCATCTCCTCGATCCGGGCGCGCATGCGGTCGACGATGGCCTCGCCCTTGCCGTCGCGGATGCGGCGGATCGCCGCCAGCTCGTCGCCCCGGCGCATGTCGGCGCGCTTGATCGCGACCGAGGCTTCGGCGCGCTGCACCAGCAGGGCGTAGTCGTCCGACAGCCCGGCCAGCGCACGCTGGTGCGCCGGATTGTCGGTGGTCATGCCCTTCAGCTGGCGGATGCCGTCGCGGATCTCGTCGAGATGCCGCTGCATGCCCTCCAGGTGCCCGTCGTCGCCGACGATCAGGTAGCGCAGGCCATCGGCCTCCATCCCGCCCATCGCGTTCTGCAGCACGGCGAGGCGGTCCTTGACCTGCACGGTGTGGCTGATCCACGAGATCGACGTGCGCAGTTCGTCGATGGACTTCACCGACACGAACGAGGTGACCAGGATCACCCCGAAGGCCAGGGCGAGCAGTCCGATGTTGGCGCGGTTGCGGAACTGGCTGACGCGGGTAAGCGGCATCGGCGCGGGACCCGTGGGGCGATGTCTGCCGGAACTCCGCCGGCCCGGCGACTCAGGCGTTCATCAGCCAGATGGTACCGTTCAGCACCAGCGCGAACGACACCCACAGCATGTAGGGCAGCAGCAGGTAGCCCGCCACCGGGCGCACCCGGCCGAAGGCGAGCGTCGTCGCCAGCAGCGCCAGCCACAGCAGGCAGATGTCGAGGAACGCCAGCGCGGGGCTGTGCAGACCGAAGAACAGCGGCGTCCACACCAGGTTGAGCACCAGCTGGATCGCGAACAGCTGCGTGGCGCGCCGGCGCAGCGGCCGGTCGTCGGCGTCGCGATGGCGACGGACCAGCCACAGCGCCACCGCCATCAGGGCATACAGCACCGTCCACACCGGGCCGAACACCGCCGACGGCGGGTTGAACGTCGGTTTCAGCAGCGCGTCGTACCAGTCGTCGGGCGCGAACAGCACGCCGGCGCCTGCCCCGAGGGCGACCAGCAGGAAGATCCAGGCGACGAGGCTCAGCCCGTCGCCCAGCGGCGTCGCGGCGAAATCCTCGGAAGGCGTGTCTCGGGAATCGGTCATGCGGAACTTCATCTTGTGTTGCGACGGCGCGGCAGGGACGCGAAAGGCCCGGGCACGAGGGCCCGGGCCCGCCACGCGCGGGATCAGAAGCCGTAGAGCTTGCGTTTGCGGTACAGCGTCGACGCATCGATGCCGAGCGTGCGCGCGGCGGCGTCCAGGCTTTCGCTGACCGCGAGGATGCGTTCGATGTGCAGGCGTTCGAGCTCCTGCAGCGACATCAGCGTGCCCGGCTGCACGTCCGCGCGCTGGCCGCTGTTGAACGCCAGCTGGTCGGGGCCGATCTCCTCGCCGCGGGACAGGATCACCGCGCGCTCCATCATGTTCTGCAGCTCGCGCACGTTGCCCGGCCACGCATAGGTGCGCAGCTTCGACAGCGCCGACGGCGACAGCCGGCGCGCCGGCAGGCCGTAGTCGGCGGCGTAGCGGCGGACGAAGGCGTTGGCGAGGTCTTCGAGATCTTCCTGGCGTTCGCGCAGCGGCGGCAGGGTGATGGCGATGACGTTGAGCCGGTACAGCAGGTCGAGGCGGAACTGGTTGTCGCGGACCATCGCCTCCAGGTCGCGGTTGGTCGCGGCGACGATGCGCACGTCGGCCTTGCGCGTGGCCGGATCGCCGACGCGCTCGTATTCCTTGTCCTGGATGAAGCGCAGCAGCTTGGGCTGCAGCGACAGCGGGAAGTCGCCGATCTCGTCCAGGAACACCGTGCCGCCGTCGGCATGGGTGATGCGGCCGACGGTGCTCTGCACCGCACCGGTGAACGAACCCTTGGAATGGCCGAACAGCTCGCTCTCCATCAGCTCCGCCGACAGCGACGGGCAGTTGACGGTGACGAACTCGGCCGACGCGCGGCTGCTGCCGCGGTGCACGGCGCGGGCGAGCACGCCCTTGCCGGTGCCGCTCTCGCCGAGGATCAGCAGGTTGGCGTCGGTGCGCGCGACTTGCAGGGCCATGTCGATGGCGGCCTGCATCGCCGGATTGCGGCTGGTCAACTCGGACGGCATGGTGCGGCCGACCTCGCGCTCCAGGCTGTCGATGCGATCGAGCATCCGCCGGGTCTCGATCTGGCGGGCGACCGCGATCCGCAGCTGTTCGGGCGAGCACGGCTTGACCAGATAGTCGGCCGCGCCCAGCGAGATCGCGCGCACCGCGTCCTCGACGCCAGCGTTGGCGGTCACCATCACCACGCGCATCTGCGGCGCCAGCTCGGCCAGGCGCGGCAGGGCGTCGATGCCGGAGTCGTAACCGATGTTGTGGTCGAGCAGACAGACCTGGAACGGCCGGGTCGCGGCCAGGCGCAGGCCCTCGGCCAGGCTGTCGGCAGTCTCCACGCTGTAACCGTGGCGGCTCAGCGCCATCGAGAAGTTCTGCAGCTGGCGGCTGTCGTCGTCGATCGCGAGGATGCGACCGGCGGGCTTGGTGTCGGACTTCGGCACGGCGCGGGCATCGGCGGAGGACGATCCCACTATATCGGCGCCGGTCGCCGGCGGCAGGCTGCTGCCGAGGATGGCGACGGGGGACATGGGAAGCGGGCGGACGGGCGTGCTGACGGCAGCGGGCATGGGGGATCCTCGGGAACGCCACGCGACCCTTTCGCGTGGTGGGCAATGCGATTGCAAGACGCATGCCACGGCGCAAACCCTTGATTTCTCGATGTTCGCCGCTCCGGGATCGTGCGCTTCGCACGTCGCCGCGCACGGCATCGTGCATTGCGCACGACGCCATCCGGACCCTTCCTCACAAAGAAACCGCCCCGCGCGGGGAGACGCGGAGCGGCAAAGCCCGGAGCCACCGGGACTGGAGGGAGAGGCTGGCGGGAGGGATCGGAGCGCGCGACCTGGAGCGCCACACTCGGGGGGAGAGAGAGGCCGCCCTCCCGGCCGGGGATCGGAGACCGGTCCGGGAGAACGACGGGAGGCGTGCCGCCGCACGGCGGGGGGAAGCGGCGGGCGGCACGGACCGCGGCGCGCCTGCACGGGCGCGGACGCGGCGGGACGGAATCAGTGGAGGTTCTTCTCGAAGTCCTTCACCTGCTGCTCGGCGATGTCCCTGGTGACGCCGTAGCGCTCCTGGACCTTGCCGGCGAGGTATTCGCGGCTGCCTTCGAGGACGGTCAGGTCGTCGTCGGTCAGCTTGCCCCACTGCTGCTTGATGCGGCCGTTGAGCTGCTTCCACTTGCCCTTGATGATGTCGGTGTTCATTGCGTCACTCCTCGGGGGATTCGGAGAAAGGTGTTGCGGGGGAGCCGCGTGGACGCGACGGTCCCGCGCGGGTGCCGGCGGCCGGGACAGGGATCGGCGGACCGGCGGGAGACGCCGCGGTCGCTCAGCCCTTCGGCTTGACCGTCAGCGTGGTGGTGTCGACCGATTTCACGCCCTTGATGGCACGGGCGACGGCGGCGGCCTTGTCGACCTGGGCCTGGCTGTCGAGACGGCCGGCCAGCGTGACGACGCCGTTCTGCGTGCTGACATTGATGTCGAGGCCCTTGGTCTCTTCGGTGATCAGCAGATCGGCCTTCACCTTGGTGGTGATCCAGCTGTCGGTGACCGGCTGCTCGGACGCGGAAGCATCGGCCTTGGCCTGGTCGCCGAGGCTGCCCTGCGCCATCGCCAGCGGCGCGGACAGCGCCAGCGCGAACGGCAGTGCGATCAGGGCCAGCTTCGGAACGGGAGGCATGCGGTTGCGTTGCATGTGCGAACTCCATTGCGGGGGAATGCCGACGGATCGCATCGGCAGGGTGATGACTGCACACCGCGTGCCAACCGCCTTCGCCCATTGGAATCAATGCGTTACAAAGTTCGCCGCGACGCGCGCCCTTGCAGCCTGCGCGGACGTCCTGCGCGCTGCCCGATGCGCCATCGCTTCGGGGCTAGAATGCGCGGCCCACGCTGTGCCTTCGCATGAACACGACCCTGCCCCTGCCGGACCCCTTGCCGCCGGCCTCGCGCCGCGTCGCGCACGAGGCCAACAAGCTCGCCAAACGCCTGCGCCACCAGGTCGGCCGCGCGATCGCCGACTTCGGCATGATCGAGGACGGCGACAAGGTCATGGTCTGCCTCTCCGGCGGCAAGGACAGCTACACGCTGCTGGACATCCTGCTGCAATTGCAGAAGAAGGCGCCGGTGTCGTTCTCGATCACCGCGGTGAACCTCGACCAGAAGCAGCCGGGCTTTCCCGAGCACGTGCTGCCGGACTACCTGACGTCGATCGGCGTCGACTTCCGCATCCTCGAACAGGACACCTACTCGGTCGTCACCCGCGTGGTGCCCGAGGGCAAGACGATGTGCTCGCTGTGCTCGCGGCTGCGCCGCGGCGCGCTGTACACCTTCGCCGAGGAACAGGGCTTCACCAAGATCGCGCTGGGCCACCATCGCGACGACCTCGTGGCGACGTTCTTCCTCAACCTGTTCTTCCACTCGAAGATCAGCGGCATGCCGCCGAAGCTGCTGAGCGACGACGGCAAGCACGTGGTGATCCGCCCGCTGGCCTACGCCCGCGAGGACGACATCGCCGCCTACGCCGAGGCCCGCGGCTTCCCGATCATCCCCTGCAACCTCTGCGGCTCGCAGGAGAACCTGCAACGCAAGCAGGTGAAGAAGATGCTCGATGCCTGGGAACGCGAGACGCCCGGCCGCATCGAACAGATCGCCCGCGCGCTGGGCGACATCCGCCCGTCGCAGCTCAGCGACCCCAAACTGTTCGACTTCCTCGCGCTGGGCAAGCGCGGCGACGGCGCGCTGCCGGATGCGCATGCGTGGCTGGGAGGCGCGAACGACACCGACGCGAACGAGGGGCCCGGCGACACCGCGATGCCCTGATGGTGTCCTCCCGGGCACAGCGAGGGACCCGCTGCGTCCTCCCCGTTTTCCCGCAGCGAATCCCGAAGCCATCCGGCCGCGGGACGACACGACCCCCACTCTTTCCGGATTCCCGATGTTCTTCCGCAACCTCACGTTCTTCCGCTTCCCCGCCTCGCTCAACGTCGACGACCTCGACGCCGGCCTCGTCGAATGCGCACTCAAGCCGGTCGGCGCGCTCGAACTCTCCTCGCGCGGCTTCATCTCGCCGTTCGGCCGCAACGAGGAAGCACTGTCGCATCGCATCGGCGAGTCGATCTGGCTGGCCGCCGGCAGCGAGGACAAGATCCTCCCGGGCTCGGTGGTCAACGACCTGCTGCAGAAGAAGCTGGCGGAGATCGAGGAGAAGGAAGGCCGCCGCCTCGGCGGCCGCGCGCGCAAGCGGCTGAAGGAAGACCTGGTCCACGAACTGCTGCCGCGCGCGTTCGTGAAGCCCGGCCGCACCGACGCCCTGATCGATCTCGCCAACGGCTTCATCGCCGTCGACACCTCCTCGCGCAAGAGCGGCGAAGCGGTGGTGTCCGACGTGCGCCAGGCGCTGGGCAGCTTCCCGGCGCTGCCGCTGAACGCGGAAGTCGCGCCGCGTTCGATCCTCACCGGCTGGATCGCCGGCGACCCGCTGCCCGCGGGCCTGTCGCTGGGCGACGAATGCGAACTGCGCGATCCGGTCGACCACGGCGCGATCGTCAAATGCCAGCACCAGGAGCTGCAATGCGACGAGATCGCCAAGCATCTGGAAGCCGGGAAGCAGGTCACACGCCTGGCACTGACCCTCGACGACCATCTCGGTTTCGTGCTGGGCGAGGACCTGATCGTGCGCAAGCTGAAGTTCCTCGACGGCGCCGTCGACCAGCTCGAATCCACCGAGCGCGACGACCTGCGCGCCGAGCTCGACGCGCGCTTCGCGCTGTTCAGCGCCGAAGTGCGCCGGCTGTTCCTCACCCTCGAACCGGTGCTGAAACTCTCGAAGGCGGACTGAAGCGCGTCGAGCGACGTCGAAACGCGTCGCGTCGGATCGAGTCCGATCGACGCCTCCGACGTTCGTCCCCTTCCGCAGCGCATGACGCTGCGGGTAGCATGTCGCAATGCCTTTCCGATTCCGATGGCGGGACGATGCTTCCCCCGCACGTGCGCCTGCGCGTGCCGCCCGCACGCAGCAGCGCGATGTCGTGCCGTTCCGCTTCGAGGACGGTCGCGCCGTCGACGTGCTGCGCGTGCGCGATCCGCGCGCGCGCCGGATCAAGCTGTCGGTGAGCGAACGCGGCGTGCGCCTGACCGTGCCCGAGCGCGCCAGCCTCGGCGCCGCGGACCGCTTCCTGGCCGAACACGGCGAATGGCTGGATGCACAGCTCGCACGGCTGCACGGCATCGGCCACATCGCGCTGCGTCGCGACGAGACCAACGCCCTGCCGCTGCGCGGCGCGGCGATGCCGCTGCGCTGGGCCCCGGGCCGCTTCACCGCGGTGCGTCGCGAGGACGACACGCTGGTCTTCAACGTCGCCGCACGCGCCGGCGATGCCGCACTGCATCGCGCACTGCGCGATTTCTACGAGGCCGAGGCCCGCGCCGACGTCGGCCGCTGGCTGCCGCGCTGGCTGCCGACCGTGGCGCGCGAACCGCGCCGCGTGCAGTTCAAGATCATGAGTTCGCAGTGGGGCTCGCTGGCGCCCGACGGCACGGTCTCGCTGGACCTGTCGCTGGTGCTGGCACCGCCGGAGGCGTTCGAGTACGTGCTGGTGCACGAGCTGTGCCACCTGATCCACCACGACCACTCGCCGGCCTACTGGGCCGAGGTCGAAGCCCGCTTCCCGGGCTGGCGCGAACAGCGCGACTGGTTCCGCGAACACGGTCGCGCGCTGAAGGCGCAGCTGCTGGCGCTGGTGCGCTGAGCGAACTGCTGCCGGCCAAGATGCTCTGGTAGAGCGGCCTGACCAGCCATTCGGCTGTTGAACACCAGGCCGCTGCGTTTGGCTTCATCTCGAAAAGCAGCGGCCTAAAGGCCGCTCTACCGCGCCGGGGAGACAGCGCAGGTCCGGCGCCTCACAGTTCCAGCGCCGCCACGACTTCGGCCGGATGCGTCATGTGCAGGTGATGGCTGCCGACGATCGGCGTGCAGCGGATGTCCGCGACGCAGGCGAGGCGGCCTTCGCGCAGGCCCGGCGGGAAATACGGCGGCGAGGGATCGGCGACGACGAGCCGCACCGGGCACGTGATCGCGCGCAGGCAGTCGCGCACCTGCGGCTCGGTCATGCGCATCGCGGTGGGCACGGTCAGGCGCGCGTCGCTGCTCCATTCGAGGCCACCGTCGACCGGGCGCATGCCGCGCGCGACCAGCAGCTGCGCCGACGCTTCGTCCAGTTCGGTGATGTTGTTCTGCATCCGCGCCTGCACCGCCAGGCCGGGATCCGTGAACACCCGCTTGCGTTTGCCGTCCAGCGCACGGCGCTTCACCACCGCATCGCGCAGGCGTTCGGCGGTGGTGTCCTCGGTGCCCGACAGCGGGCCCAGCGCCTCGATCAGGTGCAGGCGCTCGACGCGCCCGGGCGCGACGGCCGCCAGCAGGCTGGCGATCGCGCCGCCCATCGAATGCGCCAGCACCGCGAACCGGTCCCAACCCAGCGCGTCGGCGGCCGCGAGGATGTCCAGCAGCGTGCTGAACAGGCTGTACTCGGCGTGTTCGGGATAGTGGAAGCTGCGGCCGCTGCCGGGCAGGTCCAGCGCGACCAGGTCGTACCCGGCGAGATGCGGCGCCATCGGGACGAAGCTGGCGGCGTTGTCGAGCCAGCCGTGCAGCGCCAGCAACCGCGCGCCGCCGTCGCCGTCGTTGCGCAGGCCGGCGAAACGGCCGCGCGCGGTCTCCAGTTCGAATTCGCGCAGGCCGCCACTCATCGACCGACACCGTCCACGGTGCGCCGCGCCAGCGCCGCCAGCGCATCGGCATGCGCGTCGGAGGCATTGAGGCAGGGGATGTAGCGCAGCGCCTCGCCGCCGGCCTCGCGGAACAGCGCCGCGTTCTGCAGCGAGATCTCCTCCAGCGTCTCCAGGCAGTCGACCGCGAAGCCCGGGCAGACGACGTCGATCGTCTTCACGCCCTGCGCCGCCAGCGCCTTCAACGTCTCGTCGGTGTAGGGCTGCAGCCACGGTTCGCGGCCGAAGCGCGACTGGAAGGTCTGCACGGCCTGCGCGGCATCGAAGCCGGCGTCCGCGGCCAGCGCCGTCACGATCGCCTCGGTACCGGCGCGGCAATGCACGGCATAGGGATCACCGGCGTCGGCCAGCCGCTGCGGGATGCCGTGGAACGAGAACAGCAGGCGATCGGCGCGGCCATGTTCGGCCCAGTGTTCGCGGATCGAACCGGCGACCGCGGCCACCCAGGCCGGGTCGACGTGGTAGTCCGCGATCGTCTGGAAGGTCATCGCATCGTCGGCCTCGCGGGCGAGACGCGCGACCACGTCCTCCACCGATGCCGTGGTCGTGGTCGAGTACTGCGGATACAGCGGCAGCACCACGACGCGGCGCACGCCTTCGGCGCGCAGGCCGGCGACCACGTCGGCCATCGCCGGCTTGCCGTAGCGCATCGCCCAGGCCACGCGCAGGTCGGGCAGGCGCGCCTGCATGGCCTCGGCCAGCGCGGCGGTGTGCACCGCCAGCGGCGAGCCGCCGTCCATCCAGATCTCGGCGTACTTGTGCGCGACCTTCGGTCCGCGGATCGGCAGGATGATGAAGTGCAGCAGCGGGCACCAGAGCCAGCGGCTCAGCGCCACCACGCGGTGGTCGTGGAGGAATTCGGCCAGGTAGCGGCGCACCGCCGGCGCGGTGGGCGCATCGGGCGTGCCGAGGTTGACCAGCAGGACGGCGGTTCCGGGCGCGGAACCATCGATGGGGAGGACATCGGAAACGGGTGGCGTCATCGCCATAGGATGACAGCTGCGCCGGTGGGCGTCAGCGGAGACTGGCGCGGTTCATGCCGGCCGCATTACGCTCGGCGCACCCCCGCACGAGAATCCCCGCCCATGTCGACCGCGCGCTTCGCCGCCCTGTCCCTCGCCGTCTCGCTCGCCGTGGCGGCTCCCGCCCACGCCGGCCCCCGCGAGGATGCCCAGGCCGACAACGCCGCGCGCGTGCTGAGCGAGATCCAGGCGATCCCCGAATCCGCCATCCCCGACAAGCTGCTCGACGAAGCCAAGGCGATCGTCATCGTGCCCGACACCATCAAGGCCGGCCTGGTGCTCGGCGGCCGCCGCGGCCACGGCCTGCTGTCGATGCGCACCGCCGACGGCGACTGGTCGAACCCGGTGTTCGTGAAGCTCACCGGCGGCAGCATCGGCCTGCAGGTCGGCGTGCAGTCGTCCGACGTGGTGCTGGTGTTCCGCAGCCAGCACGGGCTGGATTCGATCGTCAACGGCAAGTTCACCCTCGGCGCCGATGCCGGCGTCGCCGCCGGCCCGGTCGGCCGCCAGGCCGCGGCCCTCACCGACGGGCAGATGAAGGCCGAGATCTGGTCGTGGTCGCGTGCCCGCGGCCTGTTCGCCGGCGTCGCCCTCGACGGTGCGGTGCTGAGCATCGACGATGCCGCCGACGAGGCCGTCTACGGCCAGGACACCACGCCGCGGATGATCTTCGAGGACCGCGCCGCGCAGGCGCCCTCGGCCGCTGTGGCGGCCTTCCGCGACCGTCTCGTGCAGGCCAGTTCGGCCGCGCGCGCCGCCCGCCAGCCGGCGGAACCGGCGGCCGCCAGCGCACCGGCCGCCAGCGCGTCGCCGCAACCGCAGCCGGCGGACGGCAAGCCGGTGGAAAACCCGGCCAAGGTCGAGGCCCTGCCGGCCACGCCCTGAGCCCGCCGGCGGCAATGCGGTATCCTGCACGTCTGTTCTTCCTTTTCCAGCGAGCACTCCCATGGGCGGCATGAGCCTCACGCACTGGATCATCGTTCTGGTCATCGTGCTGCTGGTGTTCGGCACCAAGCGCCTGACCAGCGGCGCCAAGGACCTCGGCAAGGCAGTCAACGAATTCAAGAAGGGCGTGCAGGGCGAGGACGACAAGCCCGCGCAGCTGAAGGACCAGTCGCAGCGCGAGTCCGCCGGCGACGCCCAGCGCAACGACGACCACGTCGCCCGCTGACCGCACTGCAAGACCCGGCCATCGCGGCCGTCCGTCATGTTCGACATCGGCTTCTCCGAACTCGTGGTGATCGGGATCGTCGCCCTCGTGGTGCTCGGTCCCGAACGCATGCCCAAGGCCGCCCGATTCGCCGGGCTGTGGGTGCGCCGTGCCCGCGCACAGTGGTACTCGGTGAAGTCGGAGCTGGAGCGCGAACTGGCGGCCGAGGAACTCAAGCGCACACTGCACGACACCCGGCAGACGATGAACGACCTCGACGCCGGCATGCGCACCGCTTCGGACGATGCCCGGCGCGAGTTCGAGGCCATGCAGGCGCAGCTGCGCCAAGCCACGGCCGACGCGCAGGCGCCCGCCCCATCGCTGCCCGAACCCGCTGCCGACACCGCCGCCAATACCGCTGCCGGGGAACCCGATGACCGACGCTGACGGCGGCGCCGAGGGCAGCCTGCTCAGCCATCTCATCGAACTGCGGGCGCGGCTGATCCGCGGCCTTGCCGCGGTGCTGGTGGTCTTCTTCGCGCTGGTGCCGTTCTCCAAGCAGCTGTTCACCTGGCTGGCGCACCCGATGCTGGCGGTGCTGCCGGCGGGCGCCACCCTGAATGCGTACGAGGTGATGTCCTCGTTCATGGCGCTGATGAAGCTGGACTTCTTCATCGCCGTGTTCGCGACCATGCCGTGGCTGCTGTACCAGGCGTGGGCGTTCGTGGCGCCGGGACTGTACCGCAGCGAGAAGCGCATGGCGCTGCCGATCCTGGTGTCGTCACTGCTGCTGTTCTACGCCGGCTGCGCGTTCGCCTATTTCGTCGTGCTGCGCGGCGCGTTCCGGTTCCTCACCTCGTTCGCACCGGACATCATCAAGATCACGCCGGACCCGGTGAAGTACCTCGACTTCGTGATCGTGCTGTTCTTCGCCTTCGGCGTGAGCTTCGAACTGCCGGTGGCGCTGGTGATCCTGGTGATGCTGGGCCTGGTCACGCCGCAGCAGCTGTCGCAGTGGCGCGGCTACGCGCTGATCGGCATCGTCGTGGTGGCCGCGGTGATCACGCCCCCGGATGCCGTGTCGCAGCTGATGCTGGCGATCCCGATGTACCTGCTGTACGAAGTCGGGATCATCGCCTCGCGGCTGGTGGCGCCGAAGCGGGAAGCGGCCTGACGCGACGACCGCAACGCCTGCTGACAAAGTCTGTCGTCAGGGGCTGGTGCAATGGCGCTTCCTTGCACCGAGGCCCCATGCCATGCCTTTTTCCTCCCCGCGCGCCACCGTGCGCACCCTGGTCGATGCCATGAACCGCGGCGATCTCGACGCCGCATGCGCCTGCTACGCACCCGATGCGGTCTTCGCGGCCGCGCCGGGGCAGCTGTTCCACACCGCGGACACTCGCCGCGCCGCGCTCGACGGCATGCTCGCGATGCAGCCGACGCTGGCCACGTTGTCCGAGATCGTCCTGCAGGGCGACGACATCGCGCTCTACCAGAGCGCATGGCGCATGACCGGCGTCGACGCGACCGGCGCCCCGGTCGTACTCGATGGCCACTCGGCGGACGTGCTGCATCGTCAGGCCGACGGGCAATGGCGGATCGCCGTGGACAACCCTTGGGGCGCGGTACTGCTCGACGCCGCGCCGTGATGCCTGCCCACACGAAGACGCCGGCTTGCGCCGGCGTCTTCACTGCACGGGTGACGGGCAGGGATCGCGTCACTGGGTGATGTCGACGTCCTTGGTCTCGCGCAGGAACAGCGAGCCGATGACGGCGGTCATCACCGCGATGCTGATCGGGTACCACAGGCCGCTGAAGATGTCGCCGGTGGCGGCCACGATGGTGAAGGCGATGAACGGCAGGAACCCGCCGAACCAGCCGTTGCCGATGTGGTACGGCAGCGACATCGAGGTGTAGCGGATGCGGGTGGGGAACAGCTCCACCAGCCACGCCGCGATCGGGCCGTAGACCATCGTCACCAGCAGCACGAGGTAGGTCAGCAGCGCGATCACCATCGGCTTGTTCATCTGCGCGTCGTCGGCCTTGGCCGGATAGCCGGCGGCCTTCAGCGCATCACCCAGCGCCTTGCCGAACGCTTCGGACTGCGCCTTGAAGGCGTCCTTGTCCAGCGACTCGCCTTCGAAGCTCGGCAGGGTGGCGGCACCGATCTTGACCTCGGCGATGCTGCCCGCCGGGCCGTCGACGATCGTGTACGGGATGCCCTTCTTCGCCAGCGCCGAGGTGATGATGTCGCACGACTGCTTGAAGGTCTTCTTGCCCACCGGGTCGAACTGCAGCGCGCAGCGGCTGCGGTCGGCCTTCACCGTGGCCGGAGCGCTGGCCACGGCCTGCTCCAGCGCCGGGTTGGCGGCGTGCATCAGGCCCTTGAACACCGGGAAGTAGGTCAGCGCGGCGATCAGGCAGCCGGCCATGATGATCTTCTTGCGGCCGATCTTGTCCGACAGCCAGCCGAAGAAGATGAAGCCGCCGGTGGCGATGGCCAGCGCGATCGCGATCAGGATGTCGGCCGTGTTCGGGTCGACGCTGAGCGTCTTGGTCAGGAAGAACAGCGCGTAGAACTGGCCCGTGTACCAGACCACGGCCTGGCCGGCAGTGGCGCCGAGCAGCGCCAGCAGCGCGATCTTGCCGTTGCGCGAGAAGAAGCTCTCGGTGATCGGCGCCTTCGACTGCTTGCCTTCGGCCTTCATCTGCTGGAACAGCGGCGACTCGTGCAGCTGCATGCGGATCCACACCGACACGCCCAGCAGCGCCACCGACACGATGAACGGCACGCGCCAGCCCCAGTCCTCGAAGGTTTCCTTGCCGAGGTAGTTGCGGCACGCCCAGATCACCAGCAGCGACAGGAACAGGCCCAGCGTCGCGGTGGTCTGGATGAAGCTGGTGTACAGGCCGCGCTTGCCGTGCGGCGCGTGCTCGGCGACGTAGGTCGCGGCACCGCCGTACTCGCCGCCGAGCGCGAGGCCCTGCAGCAGGCGCAGCGAGATCAGCGCGACCGGCGCGGCGATGCCGATGGTGTCGTAGCTCGGCAGCACGCCGACGAGGAACGTCGACAGGCCCATGATCACGATCGTGACCAGGAACGTGTACTTGCGGCCGATCATGTCGCCGAGGCGGCCGAACACCAGCGCGCCGAACGGACGCACCGCGAAGCCGGCCGCGAAGGCGAGCAGCGCGAAGATGAACTGGCTGGTGTCGTTGAGGCCGGTGAAGAAGTGCTTGCCGATGAGCGCGGCGAGCGACCCGTAGAGGTAGAAGTCGTACCACTCGAAGACCGTCCCGAGACTCGAGGCGAAGATGACCTTCTTGTGGGCGCCGGTGAGCGCTCCCGTCGCGGGAACGCCTGGTGCGGTGGTGCTGGACATGGTGCGTTCTCCGGTCAGAAGCTGTACTTGACGTGGGTGTGCAGGCGATTCAGGTCGCCATCGAGATCGTTCTCCAGCGTGCGACGGCCCCAGATCAGCTCGGCACCGATGTCGAGCTTCGGCACCGGCGAGTAGATCAGGTTGGCGTGGAACGACTCGGCGCCCTTGGTGACGGCGACGCCGGTGAGCGCGGTGTCGTTGTCGAAGGCAGCGGCCGAGTAGAACAGGTTGCTGCGCAGCTTCGGCGAGAACGCGTGGCGCCAGGCGGCGAAACCGCCGTAGCCGTCGATCGCCTCCAGGCTGCCGCCGGCATCGAGCACGGTGTCGCTGGCGATGCCCAGGCCGAGGTAGCGGCCGATGCCCTTGCCGTACGTCGCCATGTAGCGGATGTCGTCGTTCTTGCCGATGTTGAAGCGGCCGGACACGCTCAGCGCGCCGCCGGTGGCGGTGTCGTCGATGCCGGCGGCCGGGTTCTCGTACGCGAACTGGCGCACCATGCCGGCGACCGACACGTAGCCCCAGTCGCCCTTCTTTTGCCAGCGCACGGTGAGGTCGGGCACGTTGTTGTCGTCGCTGCTGATGCGCGCGCCGACGTTGTGGTACGGGGTGATCGTGGTTTCGGGATTCTCCAGCGAGAACGACCACGCGCCCTTGGTGTAGCGCACCTGGGCCTGGCGCACGAAGATCGTGCCCTCGGTCGGGCCGACGAAGTCGATCGCATCCGGCAGCGCGGCCACGTCCTGGAAGTTCGACCACGTCTGGCCGGCGAGCACGCTGCTGCCGTCCGGGCGGGTCCAGTTCACGTAGGCCTGGCGCAGGCTCACGCCGTAGGTGTTGGTCGACACCTCGTTGCCGTTGATGTTGCCGCCACCGAACATGTCCATCTCGAGGTAGCCCTTGAGCTTGTCCCCGGATTCCAGGTCGGTATCGGCCGCGAACCAGAAGCGCGAGAACTGCGCGCCCATGTCGGTGTCGGTGCCTTCGTTCGCGCCCGGCGCACCGACCGGAATGGTCGACGGCACGTAGAACAGGCGACCGACACTGCCGTCGGCGATCTCGCCGTCGCTGGTGTTGGTGATCATCGCGTCGAGCTTGACGAAGCCGCCGAACGAGAAGCGCGTGCCGGCGTTGGCCGCGGTCATGATCGGCGTGCTCTGGATCTTCGGCTTGTTGTCGGCCGGCGCCGGCGCGGCAGCGGGCGCGGCCGTCTGCGCGGCCTGTGCCTGTTGCTGCGCAGCGAGCTGCTGCACGATCTTCTCGAGCTCGGCCACGCGCGCTTCGAGCGCCTGTTCGCGTGGCGTGGATGCCTGCGCGAGGGCGAGCCCCGGCGCGAGCAGACAGACCATCAGCGACAGCGTCAACGGCCTCCTGGATTGCAGTCGATGGTTCATGGCGGGCCCCTCCCGAGGGCACGTAACGGTGCGAAGTGGTCGCAGCCTGTGCCCCACCACCGGCCCCGCCTATTCGCCATTGGTCGAAGCGCACGGGCATTCCCGGCATTTTGCGACCATGGTCTAAACGTCATGTTGCACTGCAAAACAACGGGTTTGCGGCACACTGTGTCCATTGCATCCCCCGCGGAGGAACTCCCCATGTCGCAGACCGACAACGCCCCGTCCGTCTATCCGGTGCCCGACGCATTCGCGGCGCAGGCCAGGATCGGACGCGAAGACTACGCACGCGACTACGCCGCCGCGATCGACGATCCGGAAGGCTACTGGGGCCGCATCGCGCAGCGCCTGGACTGGTATCGCGCGCCGACGAAGATGAAGAACGTGAGCTACGCGCTCGACGACTTCCGCATCCGCTGGTTCGAGGACGGCGAGCTCAACGTCAGCGTCAACTGCCTCGATCGCCACCTCGCCACGCGCGGCGACAAGGTCGCGCTGATCTACGAACCCGACGATCCGGCGAAGCCCGCCGAACGCATCACCTACCGCGAACTGCACGCACGCGTGTGCAAGCTCGCGAACGCGCTGCGTGCGCTCGGCGCGAAGAAGGGCGACCGCATCACCATCTACCTGCCGATGATCCCCGAGGCGGTGGTCGCGATGCAGGCCTGCGCGCGCATCGGCGCGATCCACTCGGTGGTGTTCGGCGGCTTCTCGCCGCATTCGATCGCCGACCGCATCGCCGACTGCGGCAGCCGCATCGTCATCACCGCGGACGAAGGCCTGCGCGGCGGCAAGTCGGTGCCGCTGAAGGAGAACGTCAACGCCGCGCTGAAGATGGCCGGCACCGATTCGGTCGACACCGTGCTGGTGCTGCGCCACACCGGCGGCGCGGTCGAGATGCAGATGCCGCGCGACCGCTGGTACGACGCGGTGGTCGACGAACAACCCGCCGAGTGCGAACCCGAGCGCATGAACGCGGAAGACCCGCTGTTCATCCTCTACACCTCCGGCAGTACCGGCAAACCCAAGGGCGTGCTGCACACCACCGGCGGTTACCTGGTGTGGGCCAGCTTCACCCACGAGGCCGTGTTCGACCTGCGCGAGGACGACGTCTACTGGTGCACCGCCGACGTCGGCTGGGTCACCGGCCACAGCTACATCGCCTACGGCCCGCTGGCCAACGGCGCGACCTCGGTCGTGTTCGAGGGCGTGCCGAACTACCCCAGCGTGTCGCGCTTCTGGGAAGTGGTCGACAAGCACCAGGTCACGATCTTCTACACCGCACCGACCGCGATCCGTGCGCTGATGCGCGAAGGCGAGGCGCCGGTGAAGAAGACCTCGCGCGCGTCGATCCGCCTGCTCGGCAGCGTCGGCGAGCCGATCAACCCCGAAGCCTGGCGCTGGTACCACGACATCGTCGGCGACGGCCGCTGCCCGATCGTCGACACGTGGTGGCAGACCGAAACCGGCGGCATCCTCATCTCGCCGCTGCCCGGCGCCACCGACCTCAAGCCCGGCTCGGCCACGCTGCCGCTGCCGGGCGTGCGCCCCGCGCTGGTCGACGCCAACGGCGAACATCTGGAAGGCGCGACCGAGGGCAACCTCGTTCTGCTGGATTCCTGGCCCGGCCAGATGCGCACCGTCTACGGCGACCACCCGCGCTTCATCGACACGTATTTCCGCACCTATCCGGGTAGCTACTTCACCGGCGACGGCTGCCGCCGCGACGAGGATGGCTACTACTGGATCACCGGCCGCGTCGACGACGTGATCAACGTCAGCGGCCACCGCATCGGCACCGCCGAGGTCGAAAGCGCGCTGGTGTCGCATCCGAAGGTGGCCGAGGCCGCGGTCGTCGGCTTCCCGCACGACATCAAGGGCCAGGGCATCTACGCCTACGTCACGCTGGTGGCCGGCGAAACCCAGACCGAAGAGCTGCGCAAGGCGCTGGTGGCGCACGTGCGCAAGGAGATCGGACCGATCGCCACGCCCGACTTCGTGCAGTGGGCGCCGGGCCTGCCCAAGACGCGATCGGGCAAGATCATGCGCCGCATCCTGCGCAAGATCGCCGAAAATGCGCCGGACCAGCTCGGCGACACCTCGACCCTGGCCGACCCGTCGGTGGTGAAGTCGCTGGTCGAGGAGCGGCTGGTCAAGTGACGCCGCTGCAATGAACCGGCGGCCGCCATTGGAGCCGGCCGCCGGTCTGCGTTACCTTGGGCGGGCCGCCCTCGCCGTGCCGCCCGCCATGCCCACGATTCTGGTCGCCGACGATCACCCGCTGTTCCGCGAAGCCCTGCGCGGCGCGGTGTCGCGCGCGCTGCCCGGCGCGCAGCTGCACGAAGCCGACAGCGTCGACGCGCTGTACGCGCTGGTCGAACGCGAACCCGACGCCGACCTGCTGCTGCTCGACCTCAACATGCCCGGCGCGCACGGTTTCAGCGCGCTGGTGCACCTGCGCGCGCACTACCCGCAATTGCCGGTGATGGTGGTGTCCGCACGCGAGGAACCCCCGGTGATGCGTCGCGCGCTGGACCACGGCGCCGTCGGTTTCCTGCCGAAGTCCGCCGATGCCGCGACCCTGGGCGAAGCCGTCGACACCGTGCTGGCCGGCGACCGCTGGGCACCCGCCGCCGCGCTGAAGGCGCCGGCCGCCGCCGCGGACGAACACGACGCCGCGGCGCGCGTGCGCGAACTCACGCCGCAACAGTTCCGCGTGCTGCAGATGCTCGGCGACGGCCTGCTCAACAAGCAGATCGCCTACGAACTCGGCGTCTCCGAAGCCACGATCAAGGCGCACATGACCGCGATCCTGCGCAAGCTCGGCGCCAGCAACCGCACCCAGGCCGTGCTGATCGCCGGCAAGCTCGCGGTCGATCCCGAAGCGGTCACGCCGCCACCGCCGGACGACGAATAAGCCTCGGGCTTCCGCATCACGCAGATCGCGATGCGCGTCGTGCGCATCGCCAAGCGGGCCACGCATTCATCCGCGACGACATCCCCGCGCCTACACTCCACGCGTCTTCATCGCCTCGGAGTCGCCCATGCGCCGTTTCTGCGCACTCGCGTTCGTCTTCCTCGCACCCGTCGCCCCGCACGCCGCCAGCTTCGACTGCGCGAAGGCGCGCGCCGCCGACGAGAAAGCCATCTGCCGCCATCGTGCGCTCGAGGATGCCGACGTGCGCATGGCGACGATGTGCGAACTCGAAGGCCACCTGCTGGCGATGGGCGGCCGCGGCGCACTGCAGGATGCGCAGGTCGCGTGGCTGAAGCAGCGCCGCCGCTGCGGCGCCGACGTCGCCTGCCTGACCCGCAGCTACGACCGCCGCCTCGCCGAACTGCAACGCGTGTTCGACGACATCGCCTCGCGCGGGCCGTTCTGACGCGGCGTTTCCGAACCGCGTCACTCGTCCTCGCCACGCGCCTCGACGCACGTCACCTCGCCGTCCTCGGCGACGACGGTAAACACGATCGGCCGGCAGCAGACGCTACAATCCTCGACGTAGGTCTGCTGGTCGACCGAGCCATCGACCAGCACCTCGATCTCCTCGCCGCAATAGGGGCATTGCACGAACGCACTGTCGAGACCGGGCATGGGATTGTCCTGCGTAATGGTCGGCGTAGGCGCGATCCGACCACATCGTGATCGATCGCCGCGGCCATCGTAGCGCTCGACTGCGGGGATTGCCGGCCATCGAGGAAGGCCGATCCATACGCCTGGAGACAGGGGCCGCCATCAAGGTCGGCGACCACAGCGGCAAATGGATCGGACGCTCATCGCCAAAGTCCTCGACGATTTCATCGAACGCTCGAAAGCATCTCGGCTCACGATCGAATCGGGATGACAGCTCGAAAGCAACCAGATCCGCTTCCCGATCAGATGGCGAAACAGATCGCACTGATCCGCCGCCGTTGCATAGAAGTCGAGGTTGGACAAAGGGATGCGCTCAAAGTCGCCCCTGTACCACGGCGGCAATGACATTTCCGCAGAGGAGGCTGGCTCGTCAATCGCTACCCGTCTTTCCGTGCCGGCACCGTCTCGCACCCGCCCAGCTACCTGAAGTTCGGGCCGCTCGCGGCGGGGAAATGAACAGACACCACGACCAGGCCTTGCGAACGGCCATTACAAGATATATCTTGAAACCATCAAAACACCTCCGAGAGGCAATTCCATGATGTCCCCCTTCCGACGCCACGGCGGCCGCCGCGGCCATGGTCACCACGCCCCCGACGATCGTTTCGGGCCCGATTCCGACTGGCAGGGCCCCGGCGCCGGCCGTGGACGCCGAGAACGCATGTTCCAGGGCGGCGACCTGAAGCTCCTGCTGCTGCACCTGCTGCGCGAACCGGCGCACGGCTACGACCTGATGCGCGCGATCGGCGATCTTGTCGGCGGCGACTACAGCCCCAGCCCCGGCACCATCTACCCCACGTTGACCCTGCTCGAAGACCTCGGCCTCGCCGTCTCGGTCACCGAGGAGGGAGGCCGGCGCCGCTTCCGCATCACCGCCGAGGGCGAAACCCATCTCGAACAGCAGCGCGACGCACTGGCGCAGTTGCTCGAACGCCTGCAGCACGTCAATGCGCGCAGCCGGGCGCGTCGCATGCCCGACATCGTGCGCGCGATGGAAAACCTGAAGACCTCGCTGCGCCTGCGTTTCGCCGACGGCGCCGTGGACGAGGACACCACGCGCCGGATCGCCGATGTCATCGATCGCGCCGCGGTGGAGATCGGCCGCATCCAGCCCGGCGCTCCGGCACCGGAGCCTTCGGCATGAAGCAGCATAGTTACCGCATCACGCTCGAACATCTCACGGACGCGAACGGCGCACCGCTCGCATTGGCCGAACCGTTGCGTTTCGCGGTCGGCAACCATGACGACATCCCGGCCATCGTCGCGCGCCTGCGCGGGCGCGATGACCTGCCGTTCGATGCGGACCAGGCGGCCGCCTTCGCGACCGGTCTGAAGCTGTTCTCCGAAGTCATGCTCGAACATCGCGGCCATCCACTGTTCGCGGACTTCGCCCCGCACTTCGGCCAGTTCATGAAGACGCTGAAGAAAGGCCCGCAGGACAGCCGGGGATGACGCCCCTGCGGTGCATCTTCGGGCAACCCTGAGTCAGGCGGCCGCAGGTGCTCGCCGCACCAGGACCCACACATTCGCCAGTCCGCCGAGCGCGGAATGTTGCGTCGCCGTCCAGCGCGGATCGTCGAAGGTCGCATCGGGCAACGCGCGGCCGCTGCGCGCCATCGCCCAGAGCAGCAGCATCCCGCCACCATGCCCGAGCCCGCCGCGCAGCCACTGCCGCAGTGCACGGCCGCGGCTCATCGCCGGCGCGGCCTCGATCACGATCACGCAGCCGCCCGGCTTCGTCAGCGCAAGCAGATGCTGCAACGTCTCGCGCGGGTCGGGCGTGACCACCACCAGCGACGATGCCGACACCACGTCGTGGCGCCGATCCGTCGCGACTTCGTCGGCGAGATCGGAGACGGCGAATTCGATCGTCGCGCCGTGCATCGCGGCCAGGCGTTCGGCCGTCGCGATCATGCCGGGATCGCGATCGATGCCGCGCACCCGGAAGCCGCGCGATGCCGCGATGCGCGCGAACACGCCGGGCCCGCAACCGACGTCCAGCCACGTGCGATCGCCGTGCGCGACGCCGGCGAAACCGGCGGCGATCTCGTGCAGGCCGCGGTAGAACGCCGCGGCCTGCAGTCGCCCGAAGAGCGCCGGCCCGGGCATCGTCACGCGGCTTCGACGCGCGCGGCCGGCGTCGCTGCCTGCCGCCGCAGTTCGCGCACCAGCACGACCACGAACAGCACCGGCAGGAACGGTGCCGTGGACGTCTGCAGCCACGTCACCTTGCCCGCGAACAATGCCGCCAGCGTGCCGAGCCAGTCGATCGCCTGCACCAGCACCATCGCGCGCAGCCAGCCGGCGTTCGCACGCGGATCGCGCAACGCCAGACGCATGCCGTAGGCGAAGCCGAGTGCGCGGGCACCGAACTGCGCGAACATCCAGTCGGTCCAGGCCGGCGCGGGCGGCAGCCCCAGCGCATGCGCGAAGGCCTGCGGCGCGAACGTGAACACCACGCCGAGCACCAGTTGCACGATGAGGATGAGGACGATCACGCCGCGCGCGATCGTGCCGGGTCTGTCGAGGGTCTGCATGGGTCGGCTCCGGTTGTCGGCGCGCAGCATAGGTGCCAGCATGCGGCCCCGGAAGAACGCACTTTCCGGTAATCCGGTATACGGAAGTGAAGCAATGACCGTTGCACGCGCGGAGGCGAGATGGGCCTGAAGGGTTGTCCGATCGAACGCGCCGTCGACGTGCTCGACGGCAAGTGGACGCTGCTGATCCTGCGCGAACTGTTCGACGGCACGCGCCGCTTCGGCGAACTGCGCGCGGCCCTGCACAGCGTCAGCCCAAAGGCGCTGACCGACCACCTGCGCCGGCTGGAAGACGGCGGCGTGATCGAACGCACGGTGTATCCGGAGATCCCGCCGCGCGTCGACTATCGCCTCACCGACCGCGGCCGCGCCGCCTGGCCGGTGATCGAAGCGCTGCGTGCATGGGGCGAGACGTTGGACGGCTGAGTCCGCACTGCGCACTCAATCGTCGACGACGCCCGCGGCGCGCCACAGCGCCTCGAAGTCCGCTTCCGGTACCGGCTCGCCCGGGCAATCCTCCAGACGCAGGTTCGTGTCGAGCCAGAAGCCGTAGTTCTCGCGATCAGGCCCGGCCAGCACGATGCCGCCGCCGGCATCCAGCCCGATCTCGCGCCCGGGCAGCCCCTGGTCGTCGAATTCGATGAGCCAACTGTGCACGCGGTGCATGCGATCGACGTAGCGGGGATTGGCGGTGATCGGACGGAGCCGTCGCGCCAGCCACGTCGGCGCGGGCCAGTCGGTGGCGAGCATGGTGCGGAGGAAGGGCATGGTGCGTTGCGTGTCCGGCCTCAACGCACCTGGTAGGTATCGAGGAACTTGCCGACCTCGTTGCCTTCCTCGGTGCCATCCGGATGCGCGATGGTCCAGTCGAGCAGTTCCGCTTCCGGGAACGCGTACGCATCGCCGTGGTGGTAGCCGCGCACGCCGGTGACTTGGCTCCAGATCCGGCCGCGGATCGTGCCGCCCTCGATGCTGCGCACGGCGATGAAGACCTGCTCGAACGCACCGGTGCCGTCACGCAACCGCGTGGTGACGAAGAACGATTGCCCCTTCGGCAGCCCGGCGAGGAAACGCCGCTTCGCGGCCGGGTAGGTCTGCTTCGCGTGCGCGACATGCGGTGCGATCGCGGCTTCGAAGGCGGACAGCCCGGAGGAATCGACGTGGTTCGGCTTGTCCTTCGGCGCATCCGGGGACAACTGCGGGTTCTGCGCGAACAGGACGGCTGGCCAGAGCAGCAGGCCGAACAGGGCGGATCGTGTCATCGCGATGCCTCACGGAGATGTCGATCGGGGAATGATGTCACGACCACGGCGAAACGATGGCCTTGCCCCTGCCGCCGCAGTGCCGGCGACAACGCCGGCATCGACGTCGCCACGGATCATCCGCCTACACGTGCGTCCGCGCGACATTCCCGCGGTTGTCGCGCAGTTCGCGGATCCACCACTGGATCGCGGGATCGCCTTCGATGAAACGCAGGTGCGTGGCGATCTCCAGCAGCAGGCGGTCGTCGGGGTCGAGCAGGGTGCCGACGTAGGCCACCAGGTCGTCGGCGCAATGCGTGAACTCGTAGCCGTCGTGGTCGAACAGGAAGACATGGCCGGCGTGCGTGCCGTCGGTGGGCATGAGCAGGGTGTTGCCCGTGCGCGGCTCCTCGCCGATGGCGACGCAGGCCTCGACCCATTCCGGGACGATCTCGGCGCGTTCGTCCTCGTCCAGCGGATCGAGCCAGTCGAGGAAGCCGGCGCGCAGGCCCGCCCAGGCGGTCGGCGCGGCGATGTGCACGGCGGCGTCGCCGCTCTTGTCGTCGACGAAGAAGACGATGCTGCCGAAGGTGTCGTAGAAATCGTCGAGGCGGCCGATGTCGGGCAGCGCATGCCCCGACAGCGGCGGCGCGACGACATGCCGGAAGCGGACGATCTTCTTCTCGTCGGGGCGGCGGATGCGCTCGCAATGGAACTCGCCCGTGTGCGCGAGGACGGCCGATTCGAGTTCGACGAGTTTCAAGCGGGACCTCGCAGGGGAAACAGCGGCGCGCGCGACGGCGGAGGCCGGATTCCGCAGTCTGCGAGCGCGACCGGAGCCGCGTCAACGCGGCGCGCCCTGCCGGATCTTGCAGGTTGCCGGCACGACGCGACGCGCCATCGCGTCAGCCCCACGCCCCCAGCCACGCGCGCAGCGACGCGGGTTTCACCGGTTTTGTCAGCACGGTGCAGCCGTATTCGCGGGCGGCGTTCTTGAGCATGTCGCTGCCGTCGCCGGTGAGCAGCGCGGCGGGCAGGTCGCGCCTGGCGCGGCGACGCAGTTCGGCGATCACGCCGAGGCCGTCGAGCCGGTCGTGCAGGTGGTAGTCGACCAGCGCGACGTCGGGCAGCGTGTCGGGTTTCTCCGGATCGATGTGCGCCAGCGCTTCGTCGACGGTGGCGGCGGTGAGCGCGACGGCGTTCCAGCGATCGAGCAGCGCGCGCATGCCGTCGAGGATCTCGGGGTCGTTGTCGACGCACAGCACGCGCAGGCCGGCGACGGCGTCGGCCGCGGGCATCACGCGCGGCGGCCGCGCGGGCATGGCACGGCCGGGCGGCACGCGGATGGAGAACACGCTGCCGCGACCCACGCGCGAATGCACCTGCAGCGGATGGCCGAGGATGCGCGCAATGCGCTGGCAGATCGACAGGCCGAGGCCGAGGCCGCGTTCGCCGCCGACGCCGGCCTGCTCGAAGCGGCGGAATTCCTCGAAGATCTGGCCGAGGTGGTGCGCGGGAATGCCCGGGCCGGTGTCCCACACCTGCAACTCGATGCCCTGGCCGCGACGGCGCAGCGCGAGCAGCACGCCGCCGTCGCGGGTGTAGCGCAAGGCGTTGGCGAGGAAGTTCTGCAACGCGCGACGCAGCAGGCGGCGATCGCTGCGCGCGAACGTGCCCGGGCGCGCATGCACGCGCAGCGCGAGGCCGCGGCCGGCGGCGCTGGGCGCGTACTGCGCGGCGAGCTCGTGCAGCAGTTCGGTCGCGTCGAAGTGCGAGAGCTCCGGTTGCAGCACGCCGGCGTCGAGGCGCGAGACGTCGAGCAGGCCGTCGAGCAGATCCTCGGCGGCGCGCAGCGCGGTGTCGACGCGCTCGGCGAGGCGCGTGCGCTCGTCGGGATCGGGCGTCTCGCGCAGCGCGGAGGCGAACAGGCGCGCGGCGTTCAGCGGTTGCAGCACGTCGTGGCTGACCGCGGCGAGGAAGCGCGTCTTCGATTGCTGCGCCGCCTCGGCCTCGCGGGTGCGCTGCTCGACACGCTGCTCCAGCGTCTCGTTCACTTCGCGAAGCTGGCGTTCGACGTGCTTGTAGTCGGTGATGTCGCTGAAGCTGGTGACGTAACCGCCGCCGGGCAGCGGCTGGCCGCGCATCTCGATCACCTGGCCGTTCGCGCGCACGCGCTGGAACACGTACGCCTGCCCCGCGCGCAGATGCGCGAGGCGGCGATCGACCTGGTCCTCGACCGACAGCCCGGTGCCGCCGCTCATCTCGTTCATTTCGGCGCGCTCGGCGCTCCAGCGGATGAGGTCGGCGATCGGCCGGCCGACGTAGAGCATGCCCTCGGGGAAGCCGAGCATCTGCTGGTAGCGCCGGTTCCACGCGACCAGGCGCAGGTCGGCGTCGACCACGCTCACGCCCTGGCTGATGTTCTCCAGCGTGGTCGACAGCACCTGGCGGTTGAAGCGCAGTTCCTGGCTGGCTTCGTCCAGCAGCGACACCACTTCGCCCAACTCCATGCCCGAGCCGCGCAGCGCGCTGGTCAGCGTGAGCCGCGCCGACGCCGCACCGATCGCCGAGGCGAGCAATCGTTCGGTGAACTGCACCAGCGCGCGGTCGGCGAGCTGCTGCGGCTGCCACTGCCGGCGCACCGTCGACTCCGCGAAGTCGGCGAACGCGCGCCGCGCGTGGCGCTCGCCGACGATGCGTTCGGCCAGCGCCAGCAGTTCGCCGCTGCGCACGGTGCCGGCCCAGCCGCCCGGACCCAGCGGCGACTTCTGCGCGTAGGGATCGAGATACGACGCGGACAGCAGTTGTTCCTGCAACAGCGGCCGGCGCCGTGCCGACACCAGGAACAGCGCGCCGATGTTGAACAGCAGCGACCAGAACACGCCGTGCGTGAGCGGGTCCCAGCCGGTGAGGCCGAACAGCTGCCGCGGCCGCAGCCACGACAACCCGAACGGCCCCTGCGCCAGCCACGACGCGCCCCACTCGCCGCCGAAGCCGCCGCTCTGCGCCAGCGTCGGCAGCAACAGCGTGTACGCCCACACCACCGCGCCGGCGAACACGCCGGCGAACGCGCCGGCACGGCTGGCGCCACGCCAGTACAGGCCGCCGATCAGCGCAGGCGCGAACTGCGCCACCGCCGCGAACGACAGCAGGCCGTGCTGGGCGAGGCTGTCGCCCGCGGCCGCGGCCATGCGGTGGTACGCGTAGGCCAGCAGCGCGAGCAGCAGGATGGTCACGCGCCGCACCCACAGCACGAGGCGGTCGATGCCGCCGGCGGTGGGTGCCCGGCCGCGCAGCAGCAGCGGCATCACCAGATCGTTGCTCACCATGGTCGCGAGCGCGACGCTGGCAACGATCACCATGCCCGTCGCCGCGGAGAATCCGCCGATGTAGGCCACCAGCGCCAGCCAGTCGCGATCCAGCGCCAGCGGCAGCGCCAGCACGTAGGTGTCCGGCGAGACGCCGCGCCCGGCCAGCAGTTCATGGCCGGCGAGGGTGATCGGCACCACGAACAGGCTGAACAGTACGAGATAGCCACCGAACAGCCAGCGCGCCGGGCGCAGGTCGGCCACGTCCTGGCATTCGACCACCGCCACGTGGAACTGGCGCGGCAGGCAGACGATCGCCGCGAACGCGATCAGCGTCTGCGCGACGAAGCCCGCCGGCAGGCCCGGTGCCGACGCGACGCCGCCGGCCGCGGCGATGCGCGCGACCAGGCTGCCGTCGCCGGGCAGGTGCAGCAGCGCGAACACGCCGATGCCGAGGAACGCGAGCAGCTTCACCAGCGACTCCAGCGCCACCGCCAGCACCATGCCGCGGTGGTGCTCGGTGGCGTCGATGGCGCGGGTGCCGAACAGGATCGCGAACGCCGCCAGCAGCAGCGCGACGTACAGCGCGGGATCGGCGAACAGCTGGCGGTCGCTGCCCGGCGCCAGCACTTCCACGCTCATCGCCACCGCCTTGAACTGCAGCGCGACGTAGGGCACCGCGGCCAGCACCGCCACCGCCGCGACCAGCGCCGCCAGCCCGGGCGCGCGGCCGTAGCGCGAGGACAGGAAGTCGGCGATCGAGACAATGCGGTGCTCGCCGGAGATCAGCACCAGCCGTTCGAGGATGCGCCAGCCGAACAGCAGCAGCAGCAGCGGCCCGAGGTAGATCGGCACGAAGCCCAGCCCGGTGCGCGCCGCGGTGCCGACCGCGCCGTAGAACGTCCACGACGAGCAGTACACCGCCAGCGCCAGCGCGTAGACCGCCGGCCGCAGCCAGCGCCAGCGCGGGCGCGCGCCGCGCACGTCGCCGATGTAGGCGACGGCGAACAGCACGCCGACGTAGCCCAGCGACACCAGCAGCAGTACCCAACCCGGGATCATGCGTCCCCCTCGGACGAGGCCCGATCGAAGGGGCGAGTGTACGTCGGTGCAGGGCTCAGCCCTGAGGTATCCCCACTTTTTGTGCCGACAGACCATCGGGGCAAGCGATTTCGCCCCATTTCGTGTCATCCCGAGCCCAAGGCGAGGGACCTGCTTCATTGACGATCGGGGTCATCCTTGACGAAGGCATGCGGCGAGCTTGCCTGCCCGGCTTTTGGTTTCGCTCGCTGCCGCGAGCGAGTCACCTTTCTTTGCTTGTGCAAAGAAAGGGTGACCCAAAGAAAGCACACCCCGTCGGTCGCGCCCGACGCTGTGCGTCGGGTGCACGGTCTTCGCGGGGTTTTTCGACAGCACATCCATGTGCTGGTCGAAAAACGCGCGGCCTCCTGCCGCGCGCCCTGCGGGCCTGATCCGCGAAGCCCGTCGCGACCAGGGGCCCCGACAGATCAAGACCAGAACCGGCTCACGAATGTCGTCGGGACGTGAAGGCCCAAGGATTCCACGAAAATTTGTGGGGATACCTCAGACTCAGTCGCGCCGGCGGCGCAGCGCGCGCCACGCCACCAGATCGGCGATCAGGGCATGCAGCGCGCGGCGTGCGGGCGCATCGGCCGCGAGCGCCAGCAGCCGGTGCAGCGGGTACGCGCGGCCATCGTCGAGCAAGACGATCAGGCGCGCGACGGTGGCGGCGTCGAGCGTGGTCGCGGCGACATGGCCTTCGGCGCCGACCAGCACCGGCGCACCCGCGGCGGCGGACCACAGCATGCGCACGCCGGGCACGCGGCGGAGCGAGTCGCCGGGTGCCAGCGTCGGCCGCTTCGCCGGTGACGGCACGGGCTCGAAGCCGCCGGCGCCGGCGCGGACCAGCGCGACCCGGCGCGCGCTCGCGGCCAGCCGTCGCGACGCGCAGCGGCGGCGCAGGTCGGCGGCGGCGGCGCGCCAGACCGCGGGCGTATCGGCGTCGGCGTCGCGCTGCGCGTCGACCGGCATCGCGACGCAGGGCTGCGCCGGCACGACGATGCGCGCGGCACCGCGCGCCGGCCGCATGTCGACGGCGGACAGCAGGTCGTCGATGTCGTAATGCCGATGCTGCTCGCCACGCGGAATGCCGACGTTGACGCTGGTCGCCGCGCCGTCGCCGGCGGTTTCGCCGACGTGGTAGTAGCTCGCCGGCCAGTACAGCGCCTCGCCCGGGCCCAGCTCCACCGCGAACGACTGCGGCAGGTACGCAGCGTACTCGACCATCGTCGTCACCGGCTCGCGCCACGGACGTTCGGCCCAGAAGCGCATGCGCTTGCGCCCGGCCAGCACGAACATGAAGGTCGCGAAACGGTCCTTGTGCACGCCGATCGGGCTGTGGTCGTAATCGCCGTGGAACCACGTGGTGATCGCGCTGCCCGACGGCAGCCCGACGCGCGCCCACAGCGGCGCGAACCAGTCGCGCTCGCGCCGCCACAGCGCGTGGTCGAACCCGTGCAGGCGATTGACGATCACCGCGTGGCGTCGCCCGTCGGCAAGATCGACGAGACGACGCGCGTAGGCGGCGAGATCGCGCTCGCCGGCGCGTGGCAATGCCGGCCGCGGATCGGTCTGCTGCGCGCGATCCAGCGTGAACTGCGCGTACGGCAGCGGCGACATCCCGACGCCGGCCGCACGCGACGCCGCACGCAGCACCGCATCGGCCACGAACGGCGCGCGGCCGCAATCGACGATGCGCACCGGTCGCCGGTCCCAGTGCGCGGCGACGAAGCGATCCCAGTCCAGCGTCGGCAGCACGTCATGGTCGGTCATGGCGCCGGTTCCTGGATCAGGTCGAGCGCACCCAGCGCATGCAGTGCATCGAGCCGCTCACGCACGGCGTCGCGATCGCGCGCGCCACCCACCAGATCGCCCATGCGCTGCGGCATGTCCGTGCACAGCCGCGTCCACGCGCGACGCCACGCGGGCCGCGCGTCGACAAGCTGTGCATGGCCGTTGATCGCCAGCAGCCAGCGCCGGTCGTCGAGCCTGCGGCGGATGACGCCATCGGTGCAGAGGCGAACGCATGCATCGTCGTGCAACGACGCGCGACGCACGCCCGGGATCGGCAGCAGCCCGCGACTGCTCGCGCGCAGGCAGGCATCGAACTCGATCGCCTCGGCCAGCGTGTCGTGCAGCGACGCCGCCGACAGCGCCTGCGCCACCGCGCGCAGCGCCGGCGACGGCGCCACGCCGCGCGCACCGGGCGTCGGCGGAAATGGCCGCATGTCGACGGCGCCGTCGTCCGGCCACTGCCGTTCGAGCAGATCACGCAGCAGCGCGTCGGTCGCCTCGGCGGCGGCCTGCGCGATCGTCGCCGGATCGGTCGCGATGCACAGGGACAGCAGCAGTGCGCCGGCATCGTGCGGCGGCGCATCCGCATCGACCGGCCACCACAGCGCATCGCCGCGCGCGACGACGCGGCCGTCGTCGAGCCGCAGCGCGCCGTCCAGCACCGCGATCAGCCGCGCGTGGCCGTCCGGCCACGTCCACGGCGCGAGTGCATCGCCGGCGCGGAGCGTCAGCGCCGCGGCGACCGGCAGCACCGGCACGGTGTCGGCACCGAGCGCGTCGCGCAGCAGCGCGCGCGCGGCCTGCCACAGCGCGGCATCGGCCAGCAGCGGTTCGTCGACGCGCAATGCGAAATCCGACGTCCCTTCGGCCGCGAGGCGCGCGCGATACGCCGCGAGTGTGCGGTCCGGCGGGCCGGGCAGCGCCACGCCGGGTGCACGCAGTCGCGCGCCGTCGCGCCAGAAACGCACGTCGGGCAACACGCGGAAACGGGTGCCGTCGCGGAACGGCGCGCAGGCCGCGCGCAACGCGCGCCAGGCATCGCGCGCATGCAGGCCGGCGGCGCGCGCGGCGCCGGGCAACGGCTGCGGCACGGCGGGCGGCGTCCAGGCAGCATCGCGGGTCATCGGCTGCGCTCCATGGCGGCCAGCTTGCGCTGCGCCTGTCGCAGATACCGCGCCATCGGCGGCAGGCCGACGTCGGCGCGGCGCGCGTCGACCTGCGCGGCGCCGCGGATCGGATACGGCACCAGCGCACCGTCGACACGCCGCAGCTTGGTGCCGAAGCGCTGCGGCCGTCCGGCCTGCACGCACAGCGCGTCTTCGAGGTACGCCGGCTGCGACGGCGGCACGTCGCCGGCCTTCGCGGCCGCACGCAGCAGGCGCAGGCCGCGACGCTGGAACGCGACATCATCGGGCAGGTGCTGGATCAACCGGCAGGCCGCTGCCGCCGCGCGTTTCCCGACCAGCGCATGACCCGGCCAACCGTGCGCGTCGATCACTGCATGCAGCCAGTCGCCAGCGCTGCGTTCGAGCGCGCGCAGTTCGCGTGCGACCTCACCGCGTGCGGGAAAGCCGGCGGCAGCCCAGCGCGCGCGCAGCGCGGCGTCGACCCGATCGATCCGCAGCAGCTGCGTGCGCAGCCGCGCGCGTTCGGCCGCATCCGGTGGCGGCGACGACAGCGGTTCGGCACGCAGGCGCAGGCGTTCGCCGTGCCAGCGGAACACGAGGCGATGGCCCTGCTGCGGCCAGTCGAACGTCGCGCTGCCGCGACGCGCACCGTCGATGCGCAGCGACACGCCGAGCGCGGCGTCGACGCGTTCGCACGGACCGGTGTCGCGGAACACGTAGGCCGCGGCATCGCGCAGCGCGATCGCGAGATCGATGATCTCCGGCGCTTTCGCGAGGCCATCGCGCGACAGCGCTGCGGGATCGGTGCAGCGCAGTGTGCGCCAGCGCGGTGTCCCGTCGCCGTCGATCGCACACCAGCGCAGCGGCCCGCCACGCAGCGCGCGATAGAACGCGGGCAGATCACCGCGCCGCATCTGCGCGCGCTCGGCGGCATCGAACGCGTCGAAGCCGGCGCGCGCGTCGAGCATCGCGTCGTCCATCGCCGCGGCGTAGACCTCGCTCGATCGCCGCAGCACGCGGGTCCGCGCATCGGTGGCATGACGGCGCAGCCAGGCGTCGAGACGCGGGCGCTCCAGGCACAGCGTGAGCCAGGCGTCGAACATGCCGCGGAAGAACGCGGGCAGGTACGGCGCATAGCCGATGCGGCCGTGCGCATCGGCGACGACGTTCGCGGTCGTGGTGCGCGCCAGCGAGGCATGGATCCGGCGCAGCGCGAGCCGGCCGTCGGCGTCGCGCACGAAGCCGGTCAGCGGCGTGTCGGTGCTGCACAGTCGCGGCAGGCGCTCGAAACCGACGTGGTGGTTGCCGCCGTCGGCGGCGTCGCCGACGAGGCCGGTCTGCCACAGGCCCGGCAGCGGCTGGAAACAGACTTCCGGATCGACCGGATACGGCAGCGGGTCGGCCAGCGCACGGCGGCGACCGACGCGCACGTTGCCGCCGAACAGGTCGGCGATGCCGAAGCCGAAGCTCGCCGCCGCCAGCGCACCGGCGTCGTGCCAGAACCGTCGCGCGACGCGCTGCGGCAGCCGCGGCCCGCGCAGACGCCACGCACCATCGCGACGCAACGTGCCTTCTTTGTCCGCCAGCGCGATCCACTCGCACCACACGCAGTCGCGGCGCACACCGTCGACCGATGCCAGCAGCGGCAACCGGAACGCACCGGCCGCGGCGGGCGCGCGTTGCAGCACGTCGAACAGGCCGCCGGCGCGCAGCAGCAGACGTTCGCCGTCGGCGGGACGCGCCTTGCAGACGACGGCGACGCCGTCGCGGAAACCGACGCGCAGCACGCGATCGAAGCCGTTGTGGGTTTCGTCGCCCAGCGCAGCGAGCGTGAGTGCGCGACCGCGCACGCCGAGCGCGTGCAGGCGGCCGCCGCGCAGGTCGCGGCGCAGACGATGCAGGAAACGTTCCATCGCGGCGCAGAAGGCGCGGCGACGATGCTCCAGCCAGCGCGCGTTGTCGGCGACGCGATGCGCACCGGCGCAGCGTTCGAACGCCTCGCGCAGCAGATCACCGTAAACGTCGCCGTTGAGCAGATCGAGCTGCCGCGGTGCGAGCACGTCGGCGTACCGCGGCGCCTGCACGCGGCACCAGGCGTCGAGCGCGGACAGCAGCGTCAGGAACGGCGCGAACGCCGGCCGCGACCACAGCGCGAGCAGCGCGCGTGCGGTGTCGGCGCCGGAGAGCGCGCCATCGGCGACGGCGAGGCGCCCGCCATCGGGGCCGTCGCGCAGCGCGAGCACGGGCGGCAGCAGCGTGCCAGCGTCGCCGCGCGCGACCGCACGCGCGATGCGCCGCGCGACCGGCGGCAGCGTGCGCGGGACAGGACCGGGTTCGAGGACGCACAGCGCAGTCGCGTCGTCCATGCGTCCGTGCATGCGGGCGTGTCGCGTACGTCGGCGGAAATCGATGCACGCCCGCCGGGCGCAAGTGGCGACCGGCGGGCGTGCAGGACCTCAGAAGCAGTAGATGAACCGGGTGCAGCTGCCGGCCGGCGCATGGCCGGCGGGCGCCTTCTTCTCGAGCGAGCCGAGGGCGGCGTCGAGGCGCTGGTCGCGGGAAGCGGAGCGGGTCTGCACGGACTTGTGCTGCGTGGTCTTGCGCTTCATGGCGTGGTTCTCCTTGAGGGTCGATGGAAACGCCGCCGCGGACGCGACGGCGTTCGACAGCATCACCAACGGACGTCGCATCGAAGGCGACGCGATGCCCGCAACGGGGCATCGAGGCGGTGATACCACGCGGCACGCGCCGGAAAAAAGGGCGGCGGTCCCATTCATGGTGCCGCTCGCGACGGACGGCATGTGTGCCGGCCCGCTTGCGGCCCCCTCCGGATCAAGGCTTCGCCGCGGGCGCAGGTTTCTTCAGCTCGGCCATCCGGCCCCGGGCGGTGTCCGCATCGGTCGGCAGCAAATCGATGCTGCCCCGCACCATGCCCATCACCAGGCTCGCCTCGAAGTAATAGACCTCGCCCGGTTCGATCGCCTGCAAGCGGGCATCGCGCCGCTTCTTCTTGTCGCTGTAGAGCTGGTAGTCGCCGGGCTCGAGGTAGGCATACACGAAGCTGCCGTTCTTGAGCTTCGGGAACTGGGTGTCGTTGTAGAACAGCTTCCACCCCACGCCGCCGCCGACGAAGCGCGACTCGCGGAAGATGACCACCAGGCCCTTCTGCGGATCGGGACGCGGCATCCAGTCGGGATCGGCGCGGTAGTCGGGATTCACCGGCGTGTCGGCCACCGGCGCGGGCGGGGTGGCGGGCGGGGTGGCGTCCTGGGCGGTCGCGATGCTGTTGCCGCACGCCAGCAGGGCGGCGAGAAGGAGGGCGTTGCGCACGAAGCTCATCGGGGATTCCGGATGGTGGTGTCGGAGGTGGTGCCGCCGGAAGCGGCGGCAGCGGGGACCGCGACCGCTGCAGGCGCAGCGGAAGCGGGCGTGTCCGCGGCCGGCGGGAGGGCCGAGGCCGGGGCAGCGGCCGTCGCCGGCGGAGCGACCGGGCGCGGCGGTGCCACGACGGCATGCAGCTCGGTCCCCGCAGGCACGTCGATGTCCTCGCCCTGCACCAGGGCGGCCCCGATCAGGCCGAAGGCGATCCCCGCGGCCGTGCCGCTGCGGCGGCGATCGGTGCCGCGGTTGGTCTCGGCGCTCCTGAGACGGATCGCGCCACCGGGCGCGTCGATCGCATCCACCCGGAGGTCCAGCGCACCGGGCCGACCACTGGCGCCCTTCTTGCGCGCGAAGATCACCGTGCCCTGGCCGCGGGTGCCGGCGGGAACGCGCACGGCGCCGTCGACGACGACATCGGCCGCCACTTCGACGGCGAATTTCTGTCCGGTGGTCGCGGTCGCCGAAGCCATGGGCTCCAGCGTCCTCACCACGATTTCCGTTCCCGGCGGAACGGGCGGCGCCTCCTGGGCCGCAACGGGCAGGACGACCGGGATCGACAGCAGGAGGGCCGCGAGGCACCCCCTAATCGTGGGTTGGCGTTGCATTCGGAATCCCCTGTTGGATGACGGCATCGGCGTGCGTCGCGACGGACGCCGCCGTTGGAACCAGCGCCGCGGCCGGCGGGGCCGCGGATTGCATGACGGGAAGGTCGACGTCCTGGTCGACGTGCACCAGCAGCGGCGTGCCGCGTGGGATCTTCACCGATTTCCCGTGGACGACGCCGCCCAGCGGGCCGAACGCGGCGCTCAGCCAGACCATGCCGGCATCGCCGTCCTTGCCTTGCCTGAGCATCGAGAAGAACAGCGGAATGCGGCGATCCCCCACCTGCACGGCCAGCACCTTCAGTTGCAGCACGCCGGGCTTCCCGTAGGCCTCGCGGGCCTGGGCACGGACGACGACACCTTCGGCGGGCGTGCCGCGCGGAATCACCACATGGCCCTGCGTGCGGACGTCCTCGCCGACCTCGAGCCGGAAGACCTGGCCCTTGCGCGCGCCCTCGGACGAGAGCTCCTCGCCGAGCACGAGGCGGACCTCGGTGCCGGCACGCACGCGCACGACCGTCTCGGCGGCCTGCGCACATGCCATGCCGGCCCACAGCCAGGCACATGCGGCGAGCATCCGGCATGGCCGGGTGATGGTCGTCATCATCGTCCCCCTTCGCGACGACCGCGCCGGAATGACGCGAACATCGTCCCCCGCGTCCATCGCGTTCTGCTTCCCTGCACGCGACAATCCGCATCGTGATCCGCACCGCTCCACCCGGCGCGGTCGCATCCTATCCCGTGCCGGACCCCACTGCATGAACGACCTTCGCCTCGATCCGCTGACCGATGCCGACTTCGGTACCGTCGCCGCGCTCGCCGACACGATCTGGCGCAGCCACTACGGCACGATGATCTCGATGGCGCAGATCGACTACATGCTGGAAGGCCGCTACACCGCCGACAACCTGCGTCGCTACGTGGACTCGGACGCGCGCTGGCTGTGGGTGCTGCGCGTCGACGGCGAGGCGGTCGGCTACTGCAGCTGTTCGCTGGGCGAAGGCGACGACGAGATGAAGCTCGAACAGCTCTACCTGCTGCCCGCCCTGCACGGCCGCGGCCTGGGCGGCCGCATGCTGCGCCACGTCGAAACGGTGTGCCGCACGCAGGGCCGCGACGTGCTCTGGCTCACGGTGAACAAGGGCAACGCCGGCTCGATCGCCGTCTACCGCAAGGCCGGCTTCACCGTCCGCTGCGACGCCGTCTTCGACATCGGCCACGGCTACGTGATGGACGATTACGTGATGGAGAAGCGGTTGGGGGCATAAAGCCGCGCGCGAATGCGTTCGCTTCCGGTAGAGCGGCCTTCAGGCCGCTGCTTCTTACGCCGACATAAAAGCAGCGGCCTGAAGGCCGCTCTACCGGGCATCACCGGGCATTCCGGTCGCGTTGCGAACCGCGATCCTCACAACAACGAATCCGCCAGCCGCGCGATGCCGTCCCGCGTGCGCCGCCACGTCGGTCGCCGCGCCCACTGCGCCGGATCGACGAGGTCACTTTCGGCGAGGCGCGCCGCCTCGATCGCGTGCAGCCGCGCGACCACGCTGGCGTCGTAACACAGCATGCCCGCCTCGGCATTCAGCGCGAACGAGCGGATGTCGAGGTTGATCGAGCCGATCAGCGCCACGTCGTCGTCGACACTGAGGTGCTTCGCGTGCAGGAAACACGGGCGGTGCAGCGCGATGCGCACGCCGGCGACGAGCAGGTCGTCGAAGTACGACGCCTGCGCCCACGCGGTGAGCGTCTGGTTGTTGCTGCGCGACAGGATCAGCGTGACCTCGATGCCGGACAGCGCGGCGATGCGCAGCGCGGCCAGCACGGCGTCGTCGGGCACGAAGTAGGGCGTCGCCAGCACCACGCGGCGACGCGCGCGCTGCACCAGCGCGACCACCGCATCGCGCGCGTTCTCGAACGGATACGCCGGCCCCGACGGCAGCGCCTGCGCGATGCCGCCGCAGGGTTCCGGCGCGCAGGTCGCGACGGCGAGCGTCTCGCCGGTCTCGATGTACCAGTCGCTGGCGAACAGCGCCGCCAGCTGCGCGACCGCCGGCCCGCGCAGGCGCGCGACCAGTTCGCGATTCGGATAACCGGGCACGAACGTCGGCACGGCGAGGTTCTGCGAACCGGTGTAGCCGATGACGCGGTCGATCACCGCGATCTTGCGATGGTTGCGTAGATCCATGCGCCCGCTGCGGCGCCAGCGCAGGCCGCCGGGCAGCATCGCATGCACCTCGATCCCGCCCGCGGCCAGGCGGTGCTTCCACGCGCGCAGGCCGGGCTTCGCGCCAAGCGCATCGAGCAGCAGCCGGCAGCGCACGCCGCGCGATGACGCGCGCAGCAGGGCATCGCAGACCGCGGCGCCGACGGCGTCGTCGAACATCAGGTAGTACAGCAGGTGGACTTCGTCGTTCGCGGCGTCGATGTCGGCGATCAGGCGCCGGAGGCTGTCGTCGTAGTCGTCGAGGAGTTCGACGCCGTTGCCCGGCATCGGCAGGAAGCCGCCGAGGCGTTCGACCAGCGCGGCGATGTCGGCGCCCGCGCCGGCCGGCACCGCGCGCTGCGCGGCCAGCGGTACCTGCGCCTCGCGGATGCGCGCGGAGGCCTGCGCCTGGCGCGCGCGGCGTTCGCGCGAGATCCACGGCTGCCCCAGCAGCAGGTACAGCGGCAGCCCGAACAGCGGCACGAAGCCGACCAGCAGCAGCCAGCTGCGCGCCGCGGCGGGCCGGCTGCGCGACGGAATCCACCACAGCGCGGCAAGGCGGATCGCCCAGTCGACGATCAGCAGCCAGTAACCGGGATGCAGGCCCAGGAGCATGCGGCGATTGGAGCATGGCCCCCGCGACAATGGCGAGCGTGAGGCCGCGGAACGGTCTTTTGCGCGATCCCGCGCTTCGGAATCGCGCATCGGAAGCGGGTGCCGGAAAAGCAAGAACCCGCCTTGCGGCGGGTTCTCGTGGAAGCGGATCAGTGCGGTGCGTGTCGGGCGATGGATCCCGGCTTTCGCCGGGATGACCTGCGGCCTGCGCAGGTCACTTGATCTTGCCTTCCTTGTACATCACGTGCTTGCGGACGACGGGGTCGTACTTGCTGACCTCCATCTTGCCGGGGGTGTTCTTCTTGTTCTTGTCGGTCGTGTAGAAATGACCGGTGCCGGCCGAAGAGATCAGGCGGATCTTGTCGCGCTTGGAAGCCATGGTCGATTACTCCTCAGATCTTTTCGCCGCGGGCGCGGAGCTCGGCGAGCACGGCGTCGATGCCGTTCTTGTCGATCGTGCGCAGGGCCTTGGTGGAAACGCGCAGCTTCACCCAGCGGTTCTCCGAAGCCACCCAGAAACGGCGCTCGTGGAGATTGGGCATGAAACGGCGGCGGGTCTTGTTGTTGGCGTGCGACACGTTGTTGCCGGTCGCGACGCGCTTGCCAGTCACCTGACATTCGCGGGACATACGTACCTCTCGATCAAGAACGCGCGACATCGGAAGTCGTGCGATCTGCGGATGCCTCCCGTGGCCCGGGAGACGGCGGCCCCGGCGGCGGTCCGGGCCTGGGCCGGGACGTTCGCCACGCGATGCGGGTCGAAGATCGTTGCGGAGGTCGACGGATCGAGCCGACGGGGATCGCGTTCCCCGTCCCCGGGCCTCCCGGAAGGGACACACCGGCCGCAGCGAGCCGCGCATGATGCCAGCTTTTCCGAGTCCGGGCAAACACTTAGGGGTCGCGGGCCGGGCCGGACGCGGAACCGTCCGTCGCCACTGGCTGGCCGCCGCTCGTCAACCGGCGAAGGAAACCGGTAGCATCCCGCGACCGGGGTCGCGACTCCTCAGGGAGCGCGGAGACATCCGGCCGACGACCATGCGCCAGAATCGCGCCTTTCAAGGACGAAAGAAAACCGCCATGACCCGCCCCCCCGCCCCTTCTGCCCGCGCCGACCGCGCCCATTTCCCATGACCGGCCAGGCCCGTGTTTCCCAGGACGACTTCATCCAGGTGGTCCCCGGCGTCCTGTCCCGCGAGTTGTGCGCGGAAATCGTCGCCCGCATCCGCGCCAGCGACGCGCTGCGCCCCGGGCAGGTCGGCGGCGGGGTGTATCCGGAACTCAAGCACAGCCGGGACATCTCGATCACCGGGCAGGCCGGCTGGCAGGACGTCGAGCAGGTGCTGAACCTGGCGATGCTGGACGCCCTGGTCCACTACCTGCGCGCCTGGCCCCAGGCGCTGATCGCGCCGCTGATGCTGCAGCGGCAAACACCCGATGGCGGCGTGCGCCGGCTGGCGGCGGAAGATTTCCCGGAGATGGACGCCGCGCAGCTCAGCGAACTGGCCCGCCACTGCCTGCGCCCGGGCAGCATCAACCTGCAGTGGTACCGCGCCGGCGAGGGCGGGTATCCCTACTGGCACTGCGAGTTGTACCCGCGCGATCCCGGCTGCGAGACGCTGCATCGCCACCTGCTGTGGACGGTCTACCTCAACGACGAGTTCGAGGAAGGCGAGACCGAATTCCTGTTCCAGCAGCGCCGCATCAAGCCGACCACCGGCACGCTGTTGATCGCGCCCGCCGGCTTCACCCACACCCATCGCGGCAATCGCCCGCAGGGCGGCGACAAGTTCATCGCCACCAGCTGGATCCTGTTCCAGAAGGCGGAGCGGCTGTTCGCGCAGGGGTGAGCGCGACGGCCACCGTCTCCGCTCCCGATCGACGACGTCAGTCCACTCCTGCTTCCCGACACCGGACGCACGCACATGGAGTTTCTGCCCGACTTCGCGGCCTCGCTGTTCATGGCCTTGTTCATCGCCAGCCTCCTGTTCATCCACCTGGGTCTACGCAGCAAGGCCAGCCTTGCTGCCTTCCTTTCGATGGTCGTCGTGCTGGCATGGAACTTCTGGGCACATGCGGTCTTCCACTTTGTGTCCGGCACCGAAGATCCCGTAGGCCAGTTGCGCATGGACCCTTATTCCTCACATCCGATCTTCGATACCGTGCACGGAATCGTCGGATTCGTACTGTTCGCGGTTTTCATTCTTTCCTTTTTCTGTGTCGCGATTTCCATCTCCGCAAAAGCGACCGTTCCTCCACCGCGTGAAGACATCGCCCGCGGCATGGCGCGTATCACGACACGCATGCTCTGGACCTTGGCGGCCGTTTCCCTGGCGTTGTCGCTCGGAGGGGCACTTGGTCATCACCTCATCGCGACAAGCGGTCGTTACCTGGAATTCGCACGCCCTTTGACCGTCACGTCGCTCTGCTGCCTCGGGGGCGGCGTGTGGCTTGCCGGCATGGCGATCCGCCGTCGCTTGGTAGCAGTGCGTTCGGACTGAACCGGCTCAACGGACGCCGTGATCGTCGCAACCGGCGACCATGCCCGTCTGCGAGGCAGTGGCGGTACGCCGTTGGCGGTCGTTTCGCGGACTTCAGAACAGGCTTCTCTGGCTCGGGTCCGACGCTCCGGCGTGCGACCGAGGCGGGGCGCTCGGCTTGACGAAGCGGGTCGCATCCAGCGCCGGCAATCGCCCGAACCCGATGCGCTTGTACGCCTTCGCGAAGCGCATCGCGATGAAGTCCGCGAACGGGCCTTCGCCGCGCATGCGCGTGCCCCAGGCGCTGTCGTAGTCCTTGCCGCCGCGCATCTGCTGCACGAGGCTCATCACGTGCGCGGCGCGCTCGGGGTAATGCAGCGACAGCCATTCGCGCCAGACGTCCTTCAGCTCGTGCGGCAGGCGCAGCAGCACGTAGCCGGCGGCGCGCGCGCCATGCGCATGCGCGGCTTCGAGGATGTGTTCCAGCTCGCGGTCGGTGATCATCGGGATCACCGGCGCCACCATCGTGCCCACCGGCACGCCGGCTTCGTGCAGCGCCTGCACGGTCTTCAGCCGCGTGTGCGGCGCAGCGGCACGCGGCTCCAGTTTCGACGAGAGCCGGTTGTCGAGCGAAGTGATCGACACGTACACCGACACCAGCCCGTCGCGCGCCATCGGCGCCAGCAGGTCGAGGTCGCGCAGGATCAGCCCGCTCTTGGTGATCAGGCTGACCGGGTGCCGCGTTTCGGCGAAAACCTCCAGCAATTCGCGGGTGATGCGGTACTTCCGCTCGATCGGCTGGTAGGCGTCGGTGTTGATGCCCAGCGAGATCGGCGAACAGCGATACGCCTTCTTCGCCAGTTCCGCGCGCAGCAGCGCCGCGGCGTTGGTCTTGGCGTACAGCTTCGTCTCGAAATCCAGCCCGGGCGACAGATCGAGGTAGGCGTGCGACGGCCGTGCGAAGCAATACACGCAGCCATGCTCGCAGCCGCGGTACGGATTGATCGACTGCGAGAACGGGATGTCCGGCGACTGGTTGCGGCTGACGATGCTGCGCGCGCGTTCCTCGGTGACCTGCGTGCGCGG
Organism: Lysobacter sp. DMC104; assembly: GCF_056313665.1. NCBI lineage: Bacteria > Pseudomonadati > Pseudomonadota > Gammaproteobacteria > Lysobacterales > Lysobacteraceae > Lysobacter > Lysobacter sp. DMC104. Next base: position 207,334 of record NZ_JBQUZW010000005.1, read on the forward strand.
CGCCTGCACGGCGGGTTCGCCGTCCTCGTCGCCGGCGTAGACCGAACCCCAGCCGTCGTCCTCGGCCTCGGCGACGGTCTTCTCGAAGCGGCCACGCACGTACGACGCCGCGCCGCGCCCTTTCAGTGGGCCGTCGCGCAGCAGGTTGTGGGTCGCGGGGTGCAGTTTGCCGCCGTGTGCCATCCGGGTAGGCTAGCGCGCACGGTTCGCACGCGCTGCGACGGAGAAGGCGGATGTACGCACTGTGGGACTGGCTGCACACGTGGCCGGGCTTCGGCCCCAAGCTCGCCTGGGCGTTGCTTGCCGGCTGGCTGCTCTATCTGGTGTGGCTGGGTGGCTGGATCGTGCTGCAGAAGCGCGAGCCGGTCGCCACCCTCAGCTGGCTGCTGGGCCTTGCGCTGCTGCCGTATGTCGGCTTCGTCATCTACTACCTGCTGGGGCCGCAGAAGATCCGCCGCCACAAGCTGCGCCGTGCGCGCAGCCGGTTGCAGGCGGATGCGCTGGGCAACAGCGGCTGCATCGACATCTGTTCGCCCGATGCGCAGGAGCTGGCGACGCTGGCGCACGCCGCGACCGGCCTCGCCCCCAGCACCGCGCGCGACGTGCGTCTGCTCGTCGACGGCGCCACGACCTACGACGCGCTGATCGAGGCGATCGGCAACGCACGGCACCAGGTCCACCTCGAGTACTACACCTACACGCCGGACACGAGCGGCGGCGCGCTGCGCGACGCCCTCGTCGCCTGCGCACGGCGCGGCGTGAAGGTGCGGCTGCTGCTGGACGCGATCGGGTCGGGTGCATGCAGCCGCGCGTTCCTTGTGCCGCTGGTCGATGCCGGCGGCGAAGTAGCGTGGTTCCACCCCACCCGCTTCTGGCGCTTCTGGTCGCGGCCGTGGCTGAACATGCGCACGCACCGCAAGATCGCGGTGATCGACAGCCGCATCGGCTTCGCCGGCGGCATCAACATCACCGACGAGGAAAACGAGCGCGTCCGCAGCGACGCCTATCGCGACCTGCACCTGCGGCTGGAGGGCGACATCGTGCGCTCGCTGCAACTGGTGTTCGCCGAGGACTGGGTCTACGCCACCGGCAAGCGCGGTTTCCTCGACGAAGTGGCGCAGACGCTGCCGCCGCTGGCGCCCGGTCCGATCGCGATGCAGACGCTGACCTCCGGTCCCGACGCCGCGTGGGAACCCATCCACCGCCTGCAGGTCAACGTGATCCACGCCGCGCGCAGCCGTGTGTGGCTGATCACGCCGTACTTCGTGCCCGGCGAAGCGGCGATGATGGCGCTGACCTCCGCCGCGCTCGGCGGGCTGGACGTGCGGCTGATGGTGCCGCGCATGAGCGACTCGCGGCTGGTCACGCTGGCCGCGCGGTCGTACTACGACGACCTGCTCGCCGCCGGCGTGAAGATCTTCGAGTACGGCCCGCGCATGCTGCACACCAAGGCGCTGCTGGTGGACGACGGCACCGCGATCCTCGGCAGCGCAAACTTCGACCACCGCAGCTTCCGCCTGAACTTCGAGGTGGCGCTGCTGGTGCAGGACCGCGGCGTCGCTGGTGAACTCGCGCGGCTGATGGAGGGCGAACTCGCGGCCACGACACCGGTGCGCGACGACCGCCGCCGTCCGCTGCTCACCACACGGTTGCCCGAGGCCCTCGCCCGGCTGCTCTCGCCGCTGCTTTGAGGGCTGCGCCCGGGCGCAGCGACGACGGACGGCGGATGCGGCGGTCCGGGCGGGCTGTCGGCGGCGGCGCGGCCGGGAGTAGACTTGCAACCGCCTTTCAGCCCCCGAGAAGGACGCCCCCATGCCCTGGTTGTTGCTTCTGATCGCGGTCGCCCTGTTCCTGGCCGCCCTCGGCGCCAGTTCGACCCTGCTCGTGGTGCTCTGCGTCCTCGGCTCGCTCGTGCTGAGCATCGTCGCGGTCATGAGCCTGCTGGCGCAGCGCGTGGACAACAGTTCACGCAGCGAAACCCTGCTGATCGACCCGCAGGAACTTCGCCGCCTCCGCGAGCAGGCCGAGGCCCGCCGTGCCGAGGCCGGCAATCCGGTCCCGCCGCCGCAGGTCGCCGCCAACGACACCGGCGCGCAGCCCTGATCGCCGCCGCGATGTTCCACGCGTGACCGTCCTCAGCGTCAACGTCAACAAGATCGCAGTGCTGCGCAATTCGCGCGGCGGACGCGATCCCGATGTCGTGACTGCGGCCCGCGCCTGCCTGGACGCCGGCGCGCACGGCATTACCGTGCACCCGCGCCCGGACGCCCGCCACATCCGTCAAGACGACGTGCTGGCGCTCGCCGTGCTCACCCGCGAGTACGGCGTCGAATTCAACCTCGAAGGCAATCCGTTCGCGCCGCCGCGGCCGGGGTATCCCGGTTTCCAGGCGCTGTGCGCCGCGGTCCGCCCGGCGCAGGCCACGCTGGTGCCTGACGGCGACGGCCAGCTGACGTCCGACCACGGCTTCGATTTCGTCCGCGATCTCGACGCACTGCGCCTTCAGGTCGCCGACCTGAAGGCGCTCGGCTGCCGGATCAGCCTGTTCGCCGACGCCGGCGCGGACATGGCGGCCGCCGCAGCCAGCGGCGCGGATCGCATCGAGCTGTACACCGGCCCTTACGCCGAGGCCTTTGCGGAAGGCCAGCCAGGCAACGCGATTCCGGCGTTCGCCGACACCGCACGCGCCGCGGCGACGCACGGTCTCGGCGTCAACGCTGGCCATGATCTGAGCGCGGCCAACCTCGGTGCGTTCCTCGACGGTGTCCCGGGCGTGCTGGAAGTCTCGATCGGCCACGCGCTGATCGGCGAAGCGCTGTACGCCGGGCTCGACGCCACGGTGAAGGCGTATCTCGCGGTGCTCGCCGAGCGCTGACGCCTGCCCGCCGCGCGGACAGACGTCGCGGCGATCGTCAGAGGAAACGGATGTTGTCGAGGCCGGCGTTCTTCGCGGCGGCGATGACCTGCGCCACGGTCTGGTAATCGGCCTGCCCGTTCACGTCCATCTGCAGCGGCAGCACCTGCGCGCCGACGCGGACGTGCTCGGCTTCCAGCACGGACGGCAGCGCCGACAGCGGCATCGGCCGGCCGTCGACGAACAGGTCGCCGCTGGCGTCGATGCGAAGGGTCAGCGGTTGTGCGGGTTTGGGTTGATCGAAACCATCCGCCCTGCCCGGCAGATCCAGCGGGATCGGTCGGCTCAGGATCGGCGCGGCGATCATGAAGATCACCAGCAGGACGAGCATCACGTCGATCAGCGGCGTGATGTTCATCTCGGCGATGTCGGACGGGGCCTGACGCTGGGCAAATGCCATGACGCACTCCTCGGGTTGGACAGCCATATGTCGAACGTACGCCCAGCCCGGTCACACGCACAAGACCGGGGGGCCGGATCGATGTTTCGGGATGCGACAGTCGCCGGTGGGCGATGCCGTCAGTACTTCACGAAGCCGACGCTGACCAGGCCCGCGTCCCGGCCGGCCGCGATCACGCGGGCAACGGTCTGGTAGTCGACCTCGCCGTCGATGTCCATCACGAGGGACGCGGCATGCGGCGCGGCATCGGCCTGCGCCGTGGCGAAGACCGCATGCAGGGCCGACATCGGCGTCGGCTGGTCGTTCACGAACACGCCACCGGCGGCATCGATATCGACACGCAGCGGGGGCGGCGTCTCATCGAGTGGCCCGGGGCAACCTCCGTAACTGATGTCCAGCGGGACTGCGCGGTTCGTCACCGGCAGCGTCACCATGAACATCACGAGCAACGCCATCATCACGCCCACCAGCGGCGTGATGTTCATCTGCGCCATCGCGTCCTGCCGGGACGGACTCACTGCAAAGGCCATGATGCGCTCCCCGGAGTGTGGGCCACGCCATCCTGCGCCCGACCGGAGCCGGGTCGCAAGCCCTCGCGGCAGGCACAAAAAAACGCCGCCCGGGTGGGGCGGCGTCCGAAAGGTGAAGCGGTGTTCGGCGCGGCGGCGGGCTGCAGGCCGCCGCCGGCCGGTGTGGCTTACTTCTTGACGAAGCCGATCTTCAGCATCTGCGCGTCCTTCGCCGAGGCCAGGACCTTGGCCAAGGTTTCGTACTGCGCATCCTGGTTCATGTCGATCTCGAGCGTCGGCTGGTTCTTCGGGTCACGCTCGACCTCCTGCGACATCATGCTGCGCAGGGCGCGGATCGGCGTCGGACTGTCGTTCCAGTAGATGGTGCCGGTCTGGTCGATACGCAGCTTGATCGGCGGCGGCGGATCCACCGGGTTCGGCGGCGGATTCAGCGTCGGCTGCGGCAGGTCGATGTCGATCGGGTAGGACAGGATCGGCGCGGTCACCATGAAGATGATCAGCAGCACGAGCATCACGTCCACGAGGGGCGTGACGTTCATGTCGGCCATCGGGCCCGAACCGGAGTTGGAAGCAAATGCCATGACTCTGTTCTCCGTGGGTCGCGATCAGTTGCGTTCGCGGGTGGCGACGAAGCCGACCTTGCGCATGCCCTGGGCCTGCGCGAGGTTGACCACGTCGTTCACGAAGCGATACGGCGTGGTCTTGTCGCCGCGGATGTTGACCTGCGGCTGCGGGACCTTCTGCGCTTCCACCGACAGGCGGCTTTCCAGCAGTTCGCGGGTCACCGGTTCGTCGTTGAGGTAGAACTTGCCTTCCTCGGTGACGGCGACGGTGATCGGCGGCGCGGGCGGCATCTGGTTCGGGTTGCGAGTGTCGTAGTTCGCCTGCGGCAACTCGACCTTGACCTTGTGCGTCATCAGCGGCGCCGTGATCATGAAGATGATCAGCAGCACCAGCATCACGTCCACGAGGGGCGTGACGTTGATTTCGGACATCGGGCCGCCACCGCTACCGGTACTGAAGGCCATGGGTGTGCTCCGTCAGTGGTTCGGGTTCGTCGCGACCGGGATCAGCGCTTGCCGCCGACTTCGCCGACGCGAGCGCCGGTGGCGAAGAAGTCGTGCAGGTCGTGGGCGAAGGTATCGAACTTGTTGTTCGTGATGCGGTTCAGGCGCACGAAGAAGTTGTACGCGAGCACCGCCGGGATGGCGACGAACAGACCGACCGCGGTCATGATCAGCGCTTCACCCACCGGGCCGGCGACGGCGTCGATCGAGGCCTGGCCGCTGGCGCCGATCTTGATCAGGGCGCCGTAGATGCCCCACACGGTGCCGAGCAGACCGACGAACGGGGCGGTCGAACCGACGGTGGCGAGCACGGTCAGGCCGCTTTCGAGGCCCATCGACTCGCGGGTGACGGCCTGGCGCAGGGCGCGGTCGACGAACTCGGAGCGGTTCAGCGACTCGACCAGGCGCGAGCCTTCATGGCGCTGGTGGTGCGCGGCGGCCTGGGCGGCGTCGAGCGCGATCTTCGAGAAGGGCTCGCTCTTGGGCTGCTCTTCCATGAAGCGGATCGAATCCTGCGCGTTCGGCGTTTCCCAGAAGGTCTGGGTCACGGTGTCACCGCGGCCGCGGAGATTCAGGTTCTTGATGAAGTTGACCACGATCCAGTACCAGGACATCGCGGACATGATCGCGAGCACGGCGGCGACCGTGAGCTGGACGACGTAATCCCCCGGGTGGGAGAGCATCTCGCGCGCCAGATGGTCGACGCCCATCTGCTTCAGAGCGGCGGCGCTGTTGCCTCCCGCGGCGGCGGCGTTGGTGGTTTCCTGCAGCATGACGCTTACCTTTCTTGTGTGTGGAAAGAATCGACGAAGGGTCGGTGGAGCGGTGGAACGGGAACGGATCCCTGACGCGGTCGGACGGCTTATTCGACCGCGAAGGCGAACGGCAGGCGGCCCTGGCCGGCGCTGCCGGGGCAGAGCTTGGCGCGGCGGGCCCAGGTGACGGCGGCGCGGTCGAGGTCGCGGTTGCGACTGCTCTTGGCGATGCTGACGTCGGTGATGGTGCCGTCGGCCTGGTAGGTGATCAGGAGCGCGAGGTCGGCGGCCACGCCGGCCTTGCTGACCGCGGCCTGCAGCGGCGCCAGCGACGGGCGGACGCAGAGGGCGGACTTGAGGTCGTTGTCGTTGCGCGGCGTGCCGGTCGGCGCGGGCGGGGCCGGCGGCGCGGGCGGAGCCGGCGGCGGGGCCGGGGTCGACACTGGGGTCGGGTCGTCGAAGACCACCGGCGGCGGCTCCGGCGGCGGCGGCGTCGGGGTCGGCTTCGGCGCCTCCTGCGGCGTCAGCTTGATCTCCTTCGGCGGCTCCGGCGGCGGCGGCGGCGGCGGCGGGGGCGGCGGCGGCGGTTCGATGATGACGACGCTGGTGTTTTCTTCGTCCTGCTTCTCGGCGCCCGGCGGATTGACCGGAACGAGCAGCAGCATGAGCGCGGCGATGTGCAGCGCGATGGCGAAGCTGATGGCGGTGATCCGCGACCAGTTCAGGCCGGAATCTTCGCGGTCGCGCTTGTCATGGATCGGCAACGGTTGGGTCATGCGCAGCAGGCTCGGTTTAGCGGACTCGTGGAGCTGATTCGGTATCGCGTTCGCGATCGATCCCTGATAGTGAACCCGACCCCCAACCCGACACCCCGGAATGGTCGAACCGCGATTGTTCTGCGGACGAGAAGCAGTCGCGGGAATTTGCAAGCTTATACCAATCGCGGCAGGACTTACCAACACCCCCGTCGCGAAATCCCGTCCGCCGCAAAGCCCCCGTGGCGGACGGGCCCTGCCTCACTTCCCGGGCAGGGCGAGAATGTCGTTCGCTTCCTTCGGCTTCTTCACGCCGCGGGCCAACGCTTCGCGTGCGGCGGCCTTGGCTTCGCCGATGCGGTTTTCGTTGCGGAGCACCTTGGCCAGGTTCAGGTACGCATCACCGGTGGTGGCGACCTTGGCGGCGCGACCGTAGAAGTCGATCGCCTGCGGGATCTTGTCCTGGGCGAGGTAGTTCTGGGCGATCAGCGTGTAATCGTTGGCGAGGTCATCCGATGGCTTGATCGCGCCCTTGCCGACGCCGTCCACCAGCACCTCTTCCGCTTCCTTGTACTTGTCGGCGTTGACGTAGCCGATGAACAGCGCGCGGAATTCGTTCTCGCTCTCCAACATGCCCTGCTTGCGCGCGTTCTCCAGCAGCGCATTCGCCTTGTCGTCCTGGTCGGCCTGCTGGTACAGCGACACCGCGTTCATCATGATCTTGCGATCGCCCGGATGCGCGGCGACCAGCTTTTCGTACACCGCGGCGCCTTCGGCGGCGCGATCGAGCTTGCTCAGCACGTAGGCCTTGAGGCCGAGTGCCTGTTCGCTCTCGTTCTTGGTTTCGCTGATGTAGCGATCGATCCAGGTCAGCGCTTCGGCTTCGCGGTCGACTTCGTTGAGCGTGACCGCGAGGTTGAACATGATCTGGTAGTGGCCGTTGTTGTCGAGGCCGTTCGCCTGCATCGTCTTGAGGTAATAGTCGGCGGCCTTGGCCTTGTCGCCCAGCTTGAGTTCGGCGCTGGCGGCGAGCTGCGCGAAATAGCTGTTGAGATAGGCGTTCTGCGACGCGGGCAGGAAGGCGTCGACCTTGGCGATCACGTCGGCGAACTTGTTGGCGTCGAAATCGGCCTGGATCTCGTTGGCGGTCTTGGCTTCCTTCTGCGAGACCTTCTTTTCCGGCGGCTTGCGCGTGGCCTGCGGGAACATCTCCGGCTGCGCCGGGTTGGCGGCCTGCGCCTTGCGCTGGCGGGCGCGTTCGGCGGCGGCGGCGGCGCTGCCGCTCATCGTCGCGGAGCGCGGCTTGTCCTCGAATTCGCCGTTGTCGTCTTCCTGCGCCAGGACCTGGCCGGCGAAGGCGCAGCCCAGCAGCAGCCCGACGGCGGCGGCGAGGGCGGTGTTCGGGAAGGGACGGGCAGGCACGGTCATGGATGTTCTCGACGGAGGAAGGACGGCAGGTGCGGCGCAAGCCGCGGTGGCAGGGGGGTGCAAGCGTAACGCGTCGCGGCGCTCAGCCACAGCTGGGCTTTCGGCCACTGGCGCGCGCCTGTTCGTAGACCGGCATCAGGCTGTCGGCGCGCTTGCGCATTTCGCCGATGCGGGATTTCGGGTCGGGGTGGGTGGACAGCCACTGCGGCGGACGGCTGCCGTTGCTGGCCAGCATGTTCTGCCACAGCTCGATGGCCTGGTGCGGATCGTAGCCGGCCTGCGCCATGAGGCGCTGGCCGACGACGTCGGCTTCGTTTTCCTGTTCGCGCGTGCCGGGCAGCAGGAACGTGGTCTGCAGCAGCAGGCCACCGCCCTGCGACACGCCCTGCGCGACGCCATCGCCGTAGCGCGAACCCGCGAGCAGGCTGGCGACGCTCAGCGCGGCCTGTGCACCGTACTGGCGGGTGATGCGCTCGTCGTGATGGCGCTCGACGACATGGCCGATCTCGTGGCCGACCACGGCCGCGAGCTGGCCCTGCGATTTCGCGACATCGAAGATGCCGGTGTACACGCCGACCTTGCCGCCGGGCAACGCGAACGCGTTCGGCGTCTTGTCGACGAACACTGCGGATTCCCAGCCGGTCTGGCGCCACTGCGGCGGCAGCTCGCGCACGATGCTGTCGACCACGCAGCGCACGTAGGCGTTCTGGCGCGCGTCCTGGCTCAGCGGTTTCTGGCCCTTTTCCTGGTTGAAGGCCTGGATGCCGAGCTGGTTGAGCTGGTCCTGCGACACCGCGCCGACGTACTGCGTGCGGCCGGTCGACGAGGTGGTGGTGGCGCACCCCGCGAGCACGAACACGCAGGCCACGCCGAGCACGGCCGTGCGGGCATTCCTCGGTCTCATGGCGGCGTCTCCGGGCAGCGGGGGCGACACTTTGTAATCTGCCGGGGATTAAGGTTTCGTCAAACGCCTTTTTCCCGGGTTCCGGCGCGGTTCGCGCCGTGCACAAGACCATGCGTCGCGTGCAGCTTGCCGGCCCGCGCGCGGATCAGCGCAGCAGCATCAGCAGGCCGATCGCGTTGTACGCGGCATGCGCGAGGATCGCGGCCCACAGCGTGCCGCAGCGGCGATAGACGAGGGCGAAGGCGACGCCCATCAGCGCATACACCGACCACAGCACCAGGCCGGCGGCCAGACCGCCCTCGCCCATGCCCGGAAGCTCGTGGACGCACGCGAACAGCGCGGCGCTGATCGCCAGCCCCGCCCGCGGAAAGCCCGCCTGCGCGAAGCGCCCGAACACGACGCGGCGGAACAGCACTTCCTCGTACAGCGGCGCCAGCACGACGACGAAGCTCCACAGCAGCACGGGATGCCGTTGCAGCAAGGTGCGGATGATCGCGTCGTTGCTCGGATCGACCTGCAGGCCGGATGCCGACGCCACGGCGCCGAGCGCGGCCGCCAGCAGCGTGAGGCCGAGCGCCGCGAGCATCGCGATGCCCCACGTCGCGGACCTGCGTGCCGCAGTCAAGGATTCGCGCCATTCCCCGCGCGAAGGACGCCGGCGCCACCACAGCAAGCCTGCGGCCGCGCTGCCCATCGCGGCGATCATCGACAGCACTTCGGCCAATGGCCCGGGCATGGCGGCACGTTGCGCGCCGTTCGCGGCATGTCCGGCGTCGTGCGTCGCGGCCCAGACGATGCCACAGGCCATGAACGCGCCGAGTGCCAGCGCGACGGCGAGCGCGAGATCGAGCGCGAACGCGACGGCGAGGCCGGACGCGCGCGCGACCCTCGGCTCAGACATCCAGGTTGGCCACCTTCAACGCGTTGTCCTCGATGAACTCGCGCCGCGGTTCGACCACGTCGCCCATCAGCGTGCTGAAGATCTGGTCGGCGGCGACCGCGTCCTCGATCCGCACCTGCAACAGGCGGCGGGTGTCGGGATTCACCGTGGTTTCCCACAGCTGCTCGGGATTCATTTCGCCGAGGCCCTTGAAGCGCTGGATCTGGCGACCCTTCTTCGCTTCCTCGAGCAGCCAGGCGTAGGCCTGCGCGAAGTCGGACACCGGTTCCTCGCGGTTGCCGCGGACGATCTTCGCGCCGGCGCCGAGCAGATCGTGCAGTTGGTCGGCAGCATCACGCAGCGCGCGCAGTTCACCTTGCTCGAAGCTGTTCGCGGCGAGTTCGTGGACCACGGTCTCACCCATGTGCGTGCGACGCACGATCAGCGCGGCGCCCTGCTGTTCTCCGGCGGCGCGCGCTTCCAGGCGGAAGCGCGGACGGCCCAGCGCGGTGCTGTTGAGGCGCTTCTCCAGCGCGTCCAGCGGCGCGCGATCGCCGGCGAGCTTCGCCAGCGCGTCGGCGCCCAGCGGCGGGAACGCGATCAGGGATTCCAGCAGCGCGGGATCGTAGCGGTAGGCGTTGCGTGCGATCACGTCGCGCGCACCGGCGTACGCCAGCAGCAGGTCCTGCAGGCCCTTCCCGGTCACCGGCGGCGCGCCGGCGGCGGGCACCAGCTGCGCGCCTTCCACGGCGTTGCCGGCGAGGTATTCGTCCAGTGCCGCGTCGTCCTTGAGGTACAGCTCGTTGCGGCCCTGCTTGATCTTGTACAGCGGCGGCAGGCCGATGTAGATGTGGCCGCGCTCGATCAGCTCCTTCATTTGCCGGTAGAAGAACGTCAGCAGCAGCGTGCGGATGTGCGAGCCGTCGACGTCGGCGTCGGTCATGATGATGATGCGGTGGTAGCGCAGCTTGTCCGGGTTGTACTCGTCCTTGCCGATGCCGGTGCCCAGCGCGGTGATCAGCGTGCCGACTTCGGCGCTGCCGAGCATGCGGTCGAAGCGCGCGCGTTCCACGTTGAGGATCTTGCCGCGCAGCGGGAGCACCGCCTGGTTGCGGCGATTGCGGCCCTGCTTCGCCGAGCCGCCCGCCGAGTCGCCCTCGACGATGAACAGTTCGGACAGCGCCGGATCCTTCTCCTGGCAGTCGGCCAGCTTGCCCGGCAGGCCGGCGATGTCGAGCGCGCCCTTGCGACGGGTCAGGTCGCGCGCCTTGCGCGCGGCTTCGCGCGCCCGCGCGGCGTCGATGATCTTGCCGACGATGGCCTGCGCTTCCTTCGGGTTTTCCTGCAGGAATTCCTCGAGCTTGGTGCCGAACACGTTGTCGGTGACCGGACGCACTTCCTCGGTGACCAGCTTTTCCTTCGTCTGCGAGGAGAAACCCGGGTCCGGCACCTTCACCGACAGCACCGCGACCATGCCTTCGCGCATGTCCTCGCCGGAGAGGCTGACCTTTTCCTTCTTCGCGACGCCGGTCTGCTCGATGTACTTGTTCAGCACGCGCGTCAGCGCGGCGCGGAAGCCCGTGAGGTGCGTGCCGCCGTCCTTCTGCGGGATGTTGTTGGTGAAGCAGAACATCGTTTCCTGGTAGGCGTCGGTCCACTGCAGCGCGACGTCCACGGTGATGCCGTTCTGCTCGCCGGTCACCGAGATGACGTTCGGATGCAGCGGGTTCTTCAGCTGCGCGAGATGCTCGACGAAGCTGCGGATGCCGCCGGCGTACTCGAACAGGTCCTGCTTGCCCTCGCCGCGTTCGTCGACCAGCGAGATCTTCACGCCCGAGTTGAGGAACGACAGTTCGCGCAGGCGGTACGCCAGGATGTCGTAGTGGAATTCGGTGTTGCCCTTGAACGCTTCGGCCGACGGCCAGAAGCGCACCAGCGTGCCGCGCTTGTCCGAGGCTTCCAGCTGCTTCAGCGGATAGACCGGCTCGCCGTGGCGGTATTCCTGCTGGTAGTGGTGGCCTTCGCGCCAGATGTCGAGCGTCAGCTTCTCCGACAGCGCGTTCACCACCGACACGCCGACGCCGTGCAGGCCGCCGGAGACCTTGTAGCTGTTGTCGTCGAACTTGCCGCCGGCGTGCAGCACCGTCATGACGACTTCGGCGGCGCTGACCTCGCGGCCCAGCTTCTCGCTCATCGACGCATGGCGGCCCACCGGGATGCCGCGGCCGTTGTCCCACACCGACACCGAACCATCGGCGTGGATGGTGACGAGGACCGTGTTGGCGTGGCCGGCCAGCGCCTCGTCGACGCCGTTGTCGACGACCTCGAACACCATGTGATGCAGGCCGCTGCCATCGTGCACGTTGCCGATGTACATGCCGGGGCGCTTGCGGACGGCTTCGAGTCCTTCCAGCGCGGTGATGCTGTTGGCGTCGTAGGTGTTGTTGCCGGTGCCGGGCTGCGGCTGGGTTTCGTCGGTCATTCGCTTCGATCGGCTGCGGTTGCAGGAAGGACACGCCGCGGGCCGCGCCGTGGGCGCGCGCGATACATTAGCTATGGTGTCCAGCTGCGCATTATAGCGCGTGCGCCGGATCGGGCTGGGACGGCCTCCCGGACCCCGGGATCTCGCGCGCCAGTGGCTCCGGAGAAGCGGTCACGAGCCGGAATATGTCCTCGCGCGCCTTTGGATCAGACCGGGCGCGAAACCACGTCGCCGTGTTCCACGTGAAACACCACGGGTTCCACCAACTGTTCGGACGCCAGCTCGGACAAGGCCGGCGGCATTTCGGTGCCGGTGACGAAGATCTGGGCCCCGGAGGCCAGCAGCCGCTCCAGCACACGCCGCTGATGGCGGCGATCCAGCTCCGACGCCAGATCATCCAGTGCGATCACCGGCCACTCCCCCCGCTCGCCGGCGTGCTGCTCGGCCTGGGCCAGCAGCACCGACAGCGCGGTGAGCTTCGCCTGCCCGCGGGAGAGCGCTTCCCGGCCCGGCAGGGCCGCGTAGTCGATCCGCCAGTCGGCCCGGTGCGGACCCACCGAAGTGAAGCCGTTGCCGAGGTCGCGATCACGGGCGACCAGCAGCGCATCCGACAGGGAGAGGGTGTCCCGGGCCCAGCCCGGCTGGAACTGGAGTCGCGCAGTGCCAAGCGACGGTACGAGACCGGCAGCGATCGTCTGCAGGACCGGCTCCAGCCTCTCCAGATAGGCCTGGCGACGCCGGGTCAGCGGTTCGCCGGCTTCGGCCAGTTCGTGGTCCCAGACGTCCAGCTGGCCGTCGCGGATCCGCGCCTTCAGCAGCGCGTTGCGCTGCTTCAGCGCCCGGGCATACCGGCGCCACAGCGGGAGAAAACCAGGTTCCACGTGGAACAAGCCCCAATCGACCAGCCGCCGCCGCGGTTCGCCGCCACCGGTGATCAGCGCGTGGCTGCCCGGCTCGAAGGTGACGACCGCCAATGCCGCGCACAGGTCGCCGAGCTGGGCGACGGGTGCGCCGTCGAGCCGGCCTTCCCAACGCTGTCCTGCATGCCGCAGACCGGCCCGGCGCGAGCGTCCGCTGGCGTCCTCCTGCCATTCGGCGAAAACTTCCACCGCCTCGGTACCGGTGCGGATCAAACCGTCGCGGACGCGCCCGCGGAAGCTGCGACCGTAGGCCAGGAGGTGCAGGGCTTCGAGCAGGGTGGTCTTGCCGGCGCCGTTGTCGCCGGTGATCAGGTTCAGGCCGGGAGCGGGGCGCAGTTCGGCTTCACCGAACCGGCGCACGTCGGTCACGCGCAATCGGGTCACGTGCATGCCGGCCTCCGATATGCGGGCCCGTCGACGAGCAACGCGGCTTTGGGCAGCACAGGCATCAAACGAAATCGCCCGGGAGGTCCCGGGCGAATCGTGTCGAAACGAAAACGATGTTCCACGTGAAACGCCACGGCTCGGGTCAGAGCCTCAGCGGCATGACGACGTGGCGGCACTTCTGGCTACCGGCTTCGCGGAGCAGGGCGGACGAGTTGGCGTCGCGCAGCTGCAGGACCACATGCTCGTCGCGCAGGGCGGAGAGGGCATCCAACAGGTAGTTCACGTTGAAGCCGATCACCAGGCTGTCGACGCGGGTCTCGGCCTCGACCTCTTCCTGCGCTTCTTCCTGTTCCGGGTTGTGTGCGTTGATCTTCAGCTGGCCGGGCGAGACTTCGATGCGCACGCCGCGATACTTCTCGTTCGAAAGGATCGCCGCACGCTGGAGCGAAGCGCGGAAGGCTTCGCGGTCGATCTTCACCTCGCGATCGGCGCCGATCGGGATCACCGCCTCGTAGTCGGGGAAGCGGCCGTCGATCAGCTTGCTGGTGAAGGTCACGTCGTCGCGCTTCACCCGGATGTGGCTGCGGCCCATCTCGAGTTCGAGTTCGCGGTCGCCGCCTTCCAGCAGGCGCTGGAGTTCGAGCACGCCCTTGCGCGGCACGATGATCTGGCGCTTGGTCTGCACCGGCGCTTCCAGCCCGGTCTCGCACAGCGCGAGGCGATGGCCGTCGGTGGCGACGCAGCGCAGGATCGCGTCGCGCAGGTCGAACAGCAGGCCGTTGAGGTAGTAGCGAACGTCCTGCTGGGCCATCGCGAACGCGGTGCGTTCGATCAGTTCCTTCAGTCCGGCTTCGCCGACCTTCACGCGCTCGGTAGCGTCGACTTCATCCAGCGCCGGGAAATCGTTGGCCGGCAGGCTGGCGAGGGTGAAGCGGCTGCGGCCGGCTTGCACCGTGATCTTGTCGCCGCTCTGGCTGATCGTGACCCGGCTGCCATCGGGCAGGGCACGGACGATCTCGAACAGCTTGCGGGCCGGGATGGTGATTTCGCCGTCCTGGGCATCCTCGACCTTCGTGCGGGCGACCATCTCGACTTCCAGATCGGTGCCGGTCAGCGACAGCAGATCTCCGTCGACCCGGGCCAGCAGGTTCGCCAGCACCGGGAGCGTCTGGCGACGCTCGACCACGTTCACGACCTGAGCCAGCGGCTTCAGGAGCACTTCGCGTTGCAGGCTGAAACGCATCGGATTCGGTTCCCCTCGTGAGCGACGCTGGTGCACCGCTCTGGCTTCTAAAAGATGTAAATCTATAAAAACGGTGGTGATGGTAGCGCGAAAAACGGTGGGAAACGCACTCAAGTCGCTGTTTTCGAACGCTTTTCCCGAACTTCCAACGTCTGTATAACCGCAACCTCGTCGTGGGGATGGCCTGTGGATAGTTTCGGGCGCGTCGGCGGGCGCCGTTTTTATCCACAACTTGTCTCCACGCCATGCGCAAATTACGAAATGCGGGTGTGGATATCCACACTTTTCGCCGTGCCGGTCACTCGCTGAGCTTGCGGATCAACTTGTCCCAGTCCTCGCGCAGCTTGCCGTCACTCTCGATCAACGTGCGGATCTGGCGGCAGGCGTGCAGCACCGTGGTGTGGTCGCGGCCCGCGAAGGCGTCGCCGATCTCCGGCAGGCTGTGCTCGGTCAGCTCCTTGGCCAGCGCCATCGCCACCTGGCGCGGGCGCGCCAGCGAGCGCGTGCGGCGCTTGGACAGCAGGTCCTTGATCTGCAGGCCGTAGTAGTCGGCCACGGCCTTCTGGATGTTGGCGATGCCGATGGCCTGCTGCTGCGCGCGCAGCAGGTCGCGCAGGGTTTCCTGCGCGAACTCGGCGGTGATCGCGCGGCCGGTGAAGTTGGCGCGCGCCGCCAGCGTGTTGAGCGCACCTTCGAGGTCGCGCACGTTGCTGCGCATCTTCTTGGCGAGCAGGAACGCCACGTCCTCCGGCAGCGCCACGTTGCGCTCGCGCGCCTTGCTCAGCACGATCGCGGCGCGGGTCTCGAAGTCCGGCGGATCGATCGCCACCGACAGGCCCCAGGCCAGCCGCGACTTCAGCCGCGGCTCCAGACCTTCGACCTCGCGCGGATAGCGGTCGCAGGTCATGATGATCTGCTGCCGGCTGTCGAACAGCGCGTTGAAGGTATGGAAGAACTCTTCCTGGGTGCGGTCCTTGCCGGCGAAGAACTGGATGTCGTCGATCAGCAGTGCGTCGATCTGTTGGAACTGGCGCTTGAACTGGTCCGACGACTTTTCCTGGATCGAGCGGAAGAACGCGTTGTAGAACTGCTCCGAGCGCAGGTACATCACCCGCATGCCCGGATTGAGCCGCCGCATCTCGTTGCCCGCGGCGAACATCAGGTGGGTCTTGCCGAGGCCCGTGCCGCCGTACAGCAGCAGTGGGTTGTGGGCGCGGTCGCCGGGCTTCTGCGCGGCCTGCAGCGCCGCCGCGAAACCGAGCTGGTTGCTGCGGCCTTCGACGAAGTTGGCGAACGTGTAATGGCCATCGAGGTTGCCGCCGAATTCCGGCGCGGTGCGGCTGGCCGCCACCGCAGCGGCGTGGGCCTGCGTCGGCGTGAGCGTGGGTGCGACGCCGGCCGCCGGTTTCGGCGCCGAGCCGACTTCCAGCGAGACCGTCGCGCCGTCGGCGAGGTATTCCATGAGTTCGGCGATGCGCGGCAGGTATTTTTCCTGCACGGCATCGCGCACGAACGCGTTGGGGGCGTACAGCACCAGACCGTCGTCGCGCAGGCGAGCCTGCAGCGGTTTCAGCCAGGTCTGGACCTCCTCCACCGGCAGTTCGGCTTCGAGACGTTCGAGACAGCGGGGCCAGGCATCCATCAGGGGTATCGGGCGGGGTATGGAGATCGTACGGAGGCGCAGCGCGCGGGAATGCGGACGCGGGAGAGCGCCGGGCCGGCCGCGGGATGCGCGGAGCGGGCACGGTCGTAGCGGAGGCGTCTGCCGAGCCGGTCAGACTACCATCGCCCCGCCGCCCCCGCACCCGGCCGGGCCTTGCGCCCGCGTCGCATTTGACCGGAGCGCCGGGCGCCGGGCATAATCGCCGGTTCTTGCGGTTTCGGTGATGCGCTTCGGCGCCCATTCGTCGTCTCCGCCTCCCGACACACGACTCAAGAACGCAACGAGCCCGACCATGGCCACCAAGCGCACCTACCAGCCCAGCAACCTCAAGCGCAAGCGCGACCACGGCTTCCGTGCCCGCATGAAGACCGCGGACGGCCGCAAGGTGCTTGCCCGCCGTCGCGCCAAGGGCCGCAAGCGTCTCACCGCCTGACCTGACGGACTGATCCGACGGTTCCGGGGTGCAAGCCCGTCGTCGCCCTCCGCGCGACGCTTCCGGGATTGCCCCGCTCCGTTTCCGGGCGGCATGACATGACCCCCGGCCTTTCCGGCATCGCCCGCTACCCGCGCTCCGCGCGGGTACGCGCGCGTCCGGAATTCGATGCCGTGTTCGCCGGCGGCCGCCGTGCCGCCAACGCGCTGCTTGCGCTGCACCACCTGGGCGACGACCGCCCCGCCCGGCTGGGCCTCGCGGTCTCGCGCAAGGTCGATCGCCGCGCCGTCGTCCGCAACCGCATCAAGCGCGTGCTGCGCGACCGTTTCCGCCACCTGCGCGCCAGCCTGCCCGGCGGTGCCTACGTGGTCGTGGCTCGCAGCGGCGCCGCGCGCGCCAGCGGTGCCGAACTCGGCGACGCCCTGCGCCAGGCCTTGCGCCGGCTTGCGTTGCCCCCATCCAAGGCCGGCGGCACAATGCCGCCCGCTTCTCCCTCCACCGCACAGGCGCCATGCAACGCAGGCGCGACGGGTCCGTCCACCACATGAATTCGATGCGCAGTTTCCTTCTGTTCGCCTGGCTGATGGTGGCGGCGATCCTGTGGATGCAGTGGAACAAGGAACAGCAGCCGGCGCCGCCTGTGCCGGCCGTGGCCAACGCCGCCGGCACGCCGGTCGATGGCCTGCCACCGCCCGCCCTGCCCGATGCGGTCCCGACCGCCGGCGCCACTGCGCCCGCGATGACGGCCACGCCGTCGCCGACCGCGAATGCGCCGACTGTCACCCTGTCCAACGACGTGCTGCGCCTGGTGCTCGATGGCGGCCACGTGCGTCGTGCCGACCTGCTCGGCTACCGCACCAGCCGCAACGATCCCACGCCGGTGCGTTTGCTCGATGACGCGCCCGCGCATCGCTACCTCGCCGAAAGCGGCTGGCGCAGCGCGCAGGGCGCACCGAACGCCAACGGCTTCGTGCCCGAGCAGTCCGCCACCGACCTGCGTCTGGCCGATGGCGCCAGGGACGTCAGCGCACGCTTCGTCTGGACCGGCGCCGACGGCGTGACCGTGCGTCGTACCTACACGCTCGCCCGCGGCAGCTATGCCTTGCAGGTGCGCGACGACGTCCTCAATGCCGGCAGCAAGCCCTGGACCGGCGATGTGTACCGCCAGCTGGGCCGCATCCCGCCGAAGATCGACCACGGCCTGACCAGTCCCGAGCGCTTCGGCTTCAACGGCGCCGCGTGGTACACGCCGGACGCGAAGTACAACAAGCGCGACTACGACAAGTTCGACGACGACGGCAAACTCGATCCGATCCGCGTCGACAACGCCAGCGGTGGCTGGATCGCGCTGCTGCAGCACTACTTCTTCGCCGCGTGGATCCCGCAGGCCGACCAGCACTCGAACTACGAACTGGCGCACGCCGGCGAACTCCGCGGCATTTCCGCCAGCGGCCCGCGGTTCACGGTGCCGGCCGGCGGCAGCGCGCACACCGTCGCGCGGCTGTGGATCGGTCCGAAGCTGCCCGAGCAGCTGTCGGCGCAGGCCCCGGGCCTGGAACGTGCGATGGATTACGGCATCTTCCGCATCATCGCCGAGCCCATCCACAAGCTGCTCGGCCTGCTCCACGGCGTCACCGCCAATTGGGGCTGGGCGATCGTGCTGCTGGTGCTGATCATCAAGTTGCTGCTGTATCCGCTGTCGGCCGCGCAGTACAAGTCGACCGCCAAGATGCGCAAGTTCCAGCCGCGCATGGCGCAGTTGAAGGAGCGCTTCGCCAACGAGCCGCAGAAATACCAGGAAGCGATGCTCGACCTGTACCGCAAGGAGAAGATCAATCCCGCCGGCGGCTGCCTGCCGGTGCTGATCCAGATGCCGATCTTCCTGTCGCTGTACTGGGTGCTGATCGAATCGGTGGAACTGCGCCAGGCGCCGTGGATGCTGTGGATCCAGGACCTGACCTCGCGCGATCCGTACTTCATCCTGCCGGTGATCAACGCCGCGGTGATGTTCGTCACCCAGCGCATGACCCCGATGGTCGGCATCGATCCGATCCAGCAGCGCATGTTCCAGTTCATGCCGCTGATCTTCGGCGTGATGTTCGCGTTCTTCCCGGCCGGCCTGGTGCTGTACTGGGTCACCAACGGCGCGCTGGGCCTGCTGCAGCAGTGGTGGATGCTGCGCAAGTACGGCGAGAAGCCGAGCAGCGGCGGCACCGTCGCCAAGGCCTGATCGCCTCCCGCGACGCGACCTGCGAAAAGCCCGCCGACTGGCGGGCTTTTCGTTTTCCGGCACCATCGCTATCGTGCATGCCGACCGGGCCGGAGAAGCGCGTCGTGCGTCCGAACATCACCGAAATCTGGATCCTCGGCAGCGGCATGGTCGCGCTGTTGCTGGCGGCGATCGCCGTGAACCTCGTGGTGCCGCAGTTCCAGGACATCTTCGACGGCTTCGGTGCACAGCTGCCTTGGCTGACGATGGTGTTCGTGAAGCACCGCCACGCGTTCTTTCTGTTGCCGCTGTTGCCGCCACTGCTGTGGTGGGGCCTGGCGCGGACCGCACGCAAGGCGCCGGGCGCCGGCAGGCATGCGGCGATGATCGCCCTGCTGGTGGCGCTGGGGCTGACGTTCGTGATGGTGCCGCTCGCGATCATCGCGATGTACCTGCCGATCTTCGGCCTCGCTGGCGCCGTCGACGGTTGAGATGCACGCCGCCATGACCGCCACCGACACCATCGTCGCGATCGCCACCGCCGCGGGCGCCGCGGGCGTGGGCGTCGTGCGCCTGTCGGGGCCACGATCATGCGACATCGCGACGACGCTCAGCGGCCGTCGACCGACGCCGCGCCACGCGCACCACGCGCGGTTCCGCGATGCCGACGGTGAAGTGCTCGACGACGGCCTGCTGCTGTATTTCCGCGCGCCGGCCAGCTACACCGGCGAGGACGTGGTCGAACTGCAGGCGCACGGCAGCCCCGCCGTGCTGCGCGCGCTGGTCGATCGCTGCTGTGCGCTGGGCGCGCGCATGGCGCGGCCCGGTGAATTCAGCGAACGCGCCTTCCTCAACGGCAAGCTCGACCTCGCCCAGGCCGAGGCCGTCGCCGATCTCATCGCCGCCGGCGATGCGCGCGCCGCGCGCGCCGCGCGTCGTTCGCTCGACGGCGTGTTCTCGCGTCGCGTCGATGCGCTTGCCGACGCGCTGCTCGGCCTGCGCGTGCACGTCGAGGCCGCGATCGATTTCGCCGACGAACCGCTGGACACGCTCGGCGGCGACCGGCTGCGCGACGGCTTCGCCCGCGCGGCGGCGGATCTCGACGCGCTGCTGGTCGAAGCCGAACGCGGCCGCCGCCTGCGCGACGGCCTGCACGCGGTGATCGTCGGGCCGCCGAACGCCGGCAAGAGTTCGCTGCTGAACGCCCTGGCCGGCAGCGAACGCGCGATCGTCAGCGACATCGCCGGCACCACCCGCGACCTGCTGCGCGAGACGGTGCGCATCGACGGCATGGAACTGACCCTCGTCGACACCGCCGGCCTGCGCGCAGGAGGCGACGCGATCGAGCGCGAAGGCATGCGCCGCGCCGGCGACGAACTGACCCGCGCCGACCTCGCGCTGGTGGTGCTGGACGCACGCGATCCCGACGCGGGCCGCGCCGCCGTCGCCGAAGCCATCGTCGGCGTGCCGCAGCGGCTGTGGCTGTACAACAAGGCCGACCTGGTCGATGCCGAGGCGGCCGGTGCCGTGCTCCGTCCCGGCGAGGACGCGGTCGTGGTTTCGGCCCGGACCGGCGCCGGGCTGGACCGGCTCCACGCGCGGCTCCGTGCCCTGGCCGGCGACGGCGAGGGCACTGAAGGCGCCTTCAGTGCCCGGGCGCGTCAGGTGGACGCGCTGCGTCGCGCCGCGCAAGCCTTGGCCGAAGCGCGGCAGTCGCTGGACGACGACGTGCTGGAACTGGCCGCGGAGTCCCTGCGTGCCGCCCACGACGCGCTGGGCGAAATCACCGGCAGACTTGCGCCGGACGAAATACTCGGTCACATTTTTTCGCGCTTCTGTATCGGAAAGTAGACGCCGGTCGCGCGCTGCGTCCGGAGGCATGACGCCGGCGTCGAGCTGGCACAGGATGTGCTTGAATTTCTTGAGATTCCGCCGTTCCAGCCTTCAGGGGAGCCCATCGCGATGTCCATCGCCCGTTCAACCGTCGACTTCACCCGTCGTTCCGGATTCCGTTTCGCCGCGCTCTCGATCGCGCTGACGCTCGCCCTCGCCGCCTGCGGCAGCAAGGACGAAGGCGCGACCGATGCCGGTACCGCCGCGGGCACCACGCCCGCCGACACCGCCCCGGCGACCACGCCGGCCCCGGCGGTCTCCGCCCAGATCGCCGCGATGAGCGTCGATCAGCTGCGCAGCGCTGCCAGCGCCGCCCAGTCCGAACAGCGCATGTACGCGCCGGCCGGCAACAATGCGATGGAGTACTACCTCGCGTTGCGCGACAAGCAGCCGAACGACGCCGCGGTGTCGAGCGCGCTGACCGACCTGATGCCCTACGCGGTGATCGCCACCGAACAGAGCATCAGCCGCGACGATTTCGTCGAGGCGCAGCGCCTGCTGGGCTTGATGGAGAAGACCGACAAGGCCGCGCCCGCGCTGCCGCGCCTGAAGCAGTCGCTCGCCGAGGCGCAGACCAGCTTCGCCGATCGCCAGCAGAAGCAGCAGCTTGATGCCGAGGCCGAGAAGGAACGGCTGGCCAAGCTGGAAGAACAGCGCAAGCAGGACCAGGAGAAGGCGCAGCGTGAAGCGGCGCAGAAGCTGGCCCAGCAGCAGTCGCAGCAGGCTGAGGCGGCGCGCCAGGCGGACGCCGCGCGTGCGGCCGAAGCGCAGCGCCAGGCCGATGCCCAGCGTCAGGCGGAGGCCGCGCGCCAGGCCGAAGCCCAGCGCCAGGCGGAGGCGCAGCGCCAGACGTCGACGCCGGCCGTCGCCACCGCGAAGGACCTGCGTCCGATCAGCGCCCCGGCGCCGAAGTATCCGGCTGAAGCGCTGCGCGCCAACCAGTCCGGCGATGTGGTGGTCGAGTTCACCGTCGCCACCGACGGTTCGGTCAGCAGCGCCCGCGTGGTGCGCGGCAACCCGCCGCGCGTGTTCGATCGCGAAGCCGTGGCGGCGGTCAAGCGCTGGCGCTTCCAGCCGATCGCCAACCCGGTGACCATCACCCGCACCATCGGGTTCAAGCCGGGCAACTGATCCCGCGATCGCGTCACCGTCCGCACCACGACGAAACGCCCGGCCTGGCCGGGCGTTTCGCGTTGCGGGTGGCGCGAAGCGTCGCGCTGCGCCACGCCGTCATGCGGCACGCTCCAGGTCCGGCGTCGCCACGGGCGGCGCCGGCACGGACGCCGGCTCGGGCAGGCGTACGCGCGCATGGCCGTAGCGCGTCGCGAGGCCGCGGCGGCGACCGTAGTGCGAACGCGGCGCGACCTGCTGCGGCGGATGGAGGAACAGCATTTCGGTCCTGAACAACTGCATGGCATCTCCTGTGTGGAACATCGGGGGAAAACGTCGTCGGCGGCCGTGGTACATGCGCGGTCGATGGCAGGCGGCAAGCGGAGGCACGCCGCGCCGCCCGCGGGACGGGCGGCGTTGCGGCCTGGGTGAAGCGCTCGGCGAAGCGCCGGGTGAAGCACTGGTGGAAGCACTGGTGGAAGCGCTTCGTGAAGCGGTGCGGACCCCGCACGCGATGCGCGGGGCCCGGCGGCACGTCCCTGTGCCGGGGGATCGCCGTCCGTGCGCGCCGGCGGCTGCGTCGCGGACTTCCCCTGTCGTCTGCGCCTCCTTGCGGGCCGGGCGGACAGTGTCGCGCGAGGGTGTCTCGCCGACTGCGACGGCATCACGGAATCCCTGCTTTTCAAGAGGTTTTCCGCATCTCCGCCACGTGGGAAATGATACGTCCGGGTGGTCTCACGGACTGCGATGGCGACGTCTGCACGGGCGTACACTGCGGACATGTCCAGTGCCTCCGCCGCCCCCCGCGACACCGCCCGCGAAGCCGCCGCGCTGATCGCCCGCGGCTTCGAGGATTACAACGCGCGGTTCTCCGACCTCACCCGCCGCGCGCGCCGACGGTTCGAGCGACGCGACTGGAAACACGCGCAGGTCGATGCCGCCGCGCGCATCGATCTGTACGACGTCTGCATCAACGACACGCTGGCCCGTCTCGAAGCCCTGCTCGAAGAGCGTGTTCGCTCGCGACCGCTGTGGCGCGCGATCCTGCCCGCGTACGCCGAGCGCATCGCCGCACTGCCGGATCGCGAGCTGTACAAGACCTTCCACAACTCGCTGGTGCGGCGGTTCTTCCGCATCGACGGCGTCGCGCCGGACCTGGAATTCCAGGCGCTCGACATCGTGCCGACCGGCGATCCCGCCTGCCCGGGCGAACTCGCCCACCACGGCTTCGGCCCGGAAGGCGCGGACGCGGCAGCGGCGTGGCGTGCGATCTTCCTCGCGCCGGGCTGGGCCAATGGCTGGGCCGATCTCGATGCCAGCGTGAACGCCGTCGCCGACGTGTTCCGCCGTCGCGGCGTGGTCGGCGTGTCGCTGCTGAAGACGCCGTTCTTCCGCGAGCGCCGCGCGTACCTCGTCGGCGCCGCGCACGGTGCGTCGGGCGCGGATTACCCGGTGGTGATCGCGCTGGTCAGCACGCCGGCCGGCGTCCGTGCCGACGCTGTACTCACCGATGCCGAGGACATCTCGATCCTGTTCGGCTTCTCGCGCAGCCATTTCCACGCCGACCTGGCGCGCGTGAGCGATGTCGTCGCGTTCCTGCATCGGCTGCTGCCGCGCAAGCCGCTGGACGAACTGTTCACCGTGCTCGGTCGGATCAAGCAGGGCAAGACCGAGCGCTACCGGCAGGTGTTCCGGCATCTCGCCGAGCATCCGGACGAAACGCTGGTGCATGCCGACGGCGAGCGCGGCATGGTGATGGCGGTGTTCACGCCGCGCGATTATCCGGTGGTGTTCAAGCTGATCCGCGACCGCTTCGCGTATCCGAAGGATCTCGCGCGCAAGGACGTCGAGGACAAGTACCGGCTGGTGTTCCGCCGCGATCGCATCGGCCGACTGGTCGACGCGCAGGAATTCCGGCGGCTGCGCTTCCCGAAGCGGCAGTTCGCGCCACCGGTGCTGGACGAGCTGCTGCGCGAATGCGCGCAGACGGTGCGGCTGGATGGCGACGACGTGGTGATCGGCCATTGCTACGTGGAACGTCGCGTGCGTCCGCTCGACGTGTACGCGCGCGAGTCGCCCGTGCGCGCGGCGGAGACGGCGGTGCTGGACTACGGACAGGCGATCAAGGATCTGGCGCGCAGCAACCTGTTTCCGGGCGATCTGCTGCTGAAGAATTTCGGCGTCACCCGGCACGGGCGGGTGCTGTTCTACGACTACGACGAACTGTGCCTCGTGGAACAGTGCCGTTTCCGCGCGGTGCCGGCGATGCGCGAGGAGGACGAGACGCGCCCGCTCGACGAATGGCTGTATGCCGCGGCGGACGACGTGTTCCCGGAACTGTTCCCGCAGTTCCTGGGCCTGCCGGCCGCGCTGCGCGCGACGCTGCGCGCGGTACACGGCGAGATCTTCGATCCGGCGTGGTGGCGCGACGTGCAGGCACGCCTCGCCGCCGGCGAGCACTTCGACGTGCCGCCGTATCCGGTGTCGGCGCTGCTGGAAGGATCGTTGCGGGAAGCGAAAACGGAAAACCCCGCCGCGTGAGCGGCGGGGGTCAGGCGGCGCGGCCGATGTGCGCCGCCGCGCTTGCGGCGGCGCTGTCGCCGGCATTGCCGATCAGGGTCTCCACGACCGGCGACGCCGTCATCGACGGGGCATCGGTCAGGGACAGGGTCTCCGGCAGCGTGCGGGGCTGGTCGGCCTCGCAGGGACGGCGGCCGTAGGTGCGGCCGTAGGTGCGCCGGTAGAGGCGGGAGGCGAGCGCGGGCTCGCGGGGGGCGTGAAGCCAGGTGCAACGGAACATGGTCGATCTTCCTGATGATGGTATGGGCGGGATTCGCCCGGGGTTCCCTGGATGCGGTGGTGACCGGACATCTTTGGTACTGCGGCGTCGCAGCCTCATGCTGCAATGCAACATATTCTGCCCGGGATTTGTTTCACCGCGTTACACGCTGCTGTCACCGTTGTCACACAGTCAGGTTCGACGCGCACTGGCGACCCTGTGCCGGGGCCGCCACAATCCCGGTCCCGCCCCTGCCGTCGACGAGTCCGCCATGTCCCGCAACGCTTCCTTCGCCGCCGTCCTGGCCCTTGCTGCTGCCGTCGGCACGGCCGTCCTTGGTGCAGTGCCGTCGCCCGCGCCGGCCGCGGAGCGGGCGTCCGATGCCGCGCTGGCCAGGGTGCTCGCCGGCGATTGGCGCGATCCGAAGAACAGCGCGCGTGACGTGTACCGCCATCCGGCCGAGACCCTGTGCTTCTTCGGCATCGCGCCGACGCAGCACGTGGTCGAGATCACCCCCGGCGGTGGCGGCTGGTACAGCGAGATCCTCGGGCCCTACCTGCGCGAGAAAGGCAGCTACACCGCCGCGATGGTCGATCCCGCGGCGCTGCCCGAAGGCCGCGGTCGCGACTACCAGCAGCAGGGGCTCGACGCGCTGAAGACGCGGCTGGCCGCGCATCCGGCGCAGTTCGACAAGGTCGCGTTCGCGCTGTTCGACCCGAAGCAGCCGGTGTTCGGCGCGCCGGGCAGCGTCGACACGGTGCTGACCTTCCGCAACGTGCACAATTGGGTCGCCGCCGGCACCGCACAGGCGTATTTCGACGCGTTCTTCGCCGCGCTGAAGCCGGGCGGCACGCTGGGCGTGGTCGACCACCGTGCGAAGCCCGGCACGGACCTGGAGACGATGAAGTCCTCGGGCTATCTCACCGAACAACTGGTGATCGACTACGCGACGAAGGCCGGCTTCGTGCTCGCTGCGCGCAGCGAGATCAACGCCAACCCGAAGGACGACACCCGCCATCCGAACGGCGTGTGGACGCTGCCGCCGACCAATCGCCACGATGCCGAGGACGACGCGATGTACCGCGCGATCGGCGAGAGCGACCGGATGACGCTGCGGTTCGTGAAGCCGCCCAAGGCATGAAATGAAACACCTGGCCATCCGGGCCGCGGCCGCGGCCGGTGGCGATGAATCGCCGGTTCCGAGCCTCCTTGCTCGCCGGTCACTCGAATCAGAGGGCCCCGGCGAATCCGCCGGGAGGGCGCGTCAGTCCCGCGCCGCCAGCAGCCGCTGCAACAGCGCGATCTGTTCGCCCTGCGCGGCGAGGATCTTCTCCAGCTGCTCCACGCGCAGCTGGTCCAGCTTGTCGTGCAGCGCCATGATCTCCAGCTCGGCCTTGAGGTTGACGGCGTAGTCGTGCTCGGCCGCCTCGCGGTCGCGTTCCGCGTGCCGGTTCTGGCTCATCATGATCACCGGCGCCTGCAGCGCGGCCAGCATCGACAGCAGCAGGTTGAGGAAAATGAAGGGGTACGGATCGAACGGGTGCGCGCGCAGCAGCCACACGTTCGTCGTCACCCACGCGCCGAGGAACACGAGGAACAGCCCGATGAAGGTCCATGAGCCGCCCAGCCGCGCCACGCCATCGGCGACGCGTTCGCCGAAGGTGCGGTCGTCGTCGACTGCGGACGGCGGGCGGGCGGTACGTTCGCGACGCAGCAGCTGCGAGAGCACGGCGCGTTCGGCCTCGGAGGCGTGTTCCCAGGCCTTGCCGAGCCAGCGCGGGGCGAGTGCGGACGGATCGAGGTGGTTCATGGCGATGGTCGTGTGGGGAGCCGGCGACAGGATAGGCCCGGCCGTGGCCGGCGGCGTGTGCGGATGCTGATCGCGTTCAACAAGCCGTACGGCGTGCTGTGCCAGTTCACCGACCGCAGCGTGCCGCCGCGGCCGACGCTGGCGGCGTTCGGCCTGCCGGCGGGCGTGTATCCGGCGGGCCGGCTCGACCACGACAGCGAAGGCCTGCTGCTGCTGACCGACGACGGCGCCCTCGCCCATCGCCTCACCGACCCGCGGCACAAGGCGCCGAAGCGCTATCGCGTGCAGGTGGAGGGCGATCCGCAGCCGGAGCAGCTCGACGCGCTGCGCCGCGGCGTGTTGCTCAACGACGGGCCCACGCGTCCGGTGCCGGTGGAACGCATCGACATCGCGACCGCGATGCCCGATCTGTGGCCGCGCGACCCGCCCGTGCGTTTCCGCAAGACCGTGCCGGATGCGTGGCTGGAGCTGGAACTGCGCGAAGGCCGCAATCGCCAGGTGCGGCGCATGACCGCCGCGGTGGGCCTGCCGACGCTGCGGCTGGTGCGCGTGGCGATCGGCGCGCACGCGCTGGAGGGATTGCGGCCGGGGGAATGGCGCCGGCTGGATTGAATCGCTGTCAGGCGGAAGCGGTGTCGTCGCGCCGGGCCCGAGCTGCACGCACGCGATGCACTGGCACTTCCTTCGGCGTGCGTCGGGTCGCGTCGTCGTCGTGCGCATCGGTCGTCGCGGAGCCTTCGATCGGCGCGGTTGTGGCCTTGCGGCGACGATAGGCGCCGTAGGCCAGCACGCCGGCGCCGACGACGACGGTCGCGATGGCGAGCGCCGGATTGCGGCGTGCGAAACGGACGGTGGTCTTCGCACCGCCCCGGGCAACCGCGAGTGCCGCGCCCGACGTCACCCAGTCGCGCACGCCGGTGGCGGACGGGGCGACGAGATCGCGGGTGCGGGTGGCGAGCGCGAGGCTGCGGTCGGCGAGCGTGTCGAGGGTGCGCATGGGGTTCTCCTGTCGTGCATGTCGCGGGGGGCGACGTCGCAGCCAGTGTCCACGTGCGACACCGCGATGGCGGACGCGGTGTCGCCGCATGCAGGTCATCGTTCATTCCGGCACGTTTCGCGCCGGAAAAACATGCGCAACGCGCGATCCTGCGGGCCGCATCGTGCAGGACGAACGCGTCAGGCCGTGCAGCGAAGATGAATCGCCGCGAATGTCACGTCCCCCGCGGCTTCGCCCGATGCGTCGCCGTTGCCGACCACGGGTCGTCCGGCCACGGATGCTTCGGATAGCGTCCCTTCATTTCCTTCTTCACTTCCGGGTACGTGCGTTCCCAGAAGCCGTGCAGATCCTGCGTGACCTGCAGCGGGCGGCCCGCGGGCGACAGCAGGTGCAGCGTGAGCGGCACGCGGCCGTCGGCGATGCGCGGGGTGTCGGCAAGGCCGAACAGTTCCTGCAGCTTCACCGCCAGCACCGGCGGCTGTGGCGCGTCGGTCTCTGCGTCGTAGGCGTAGGCGATGCCGCGCTCCATGCCCGACGGCACGGTGATGCGCAGCGGCGCGAGCGCGTCGATGCGCTGCCGCGTCGACCAGTCGAGGCCCGACTTCAGCGCTTCGGCGAGCTCATCCTCGGCGAGCGCATCGAGCCGCGTCTTGCCGGCGAACGCAGGCTTCAGCCAGGTGTCGAGGGTCGCGAGCAAGGCGTCGTCGGAGAGATCGGGCAGCGCGAGGTCGGGCATCCACGCGCGCAGGCAGCGGACGCGCGCGCGCCAGTGCACCAGCGACTCGCGCCACGGCAGCGCGTCGAGGCCGAGCGTGCGCACCGCGTCGGTGAGCGCCTGCGCGGCCTGCGCGGGATCGACCTTCCCGGCCGGGCGCGCGTCCAGCACGATGCCGTCGAAGCGCTGCACGCGTTCGGCGACGAGTGCGCGGCGATCGGCATCCCAGCGGACTTCGTCGCAATCGGAGAAATGCGCCGCGAACTCGGCGCGCAGCCGGCGTTCGTCGACCGGCGCCGCGCGCAGCAGCTGCGCGTCGCCGCGTGCGTGGCGCAGTTCGCTCGCCACCAGCCAGGGTTCGCCGATCAGCGCGCTGTCGTCGAACAGTGAGGCCATGCGTCCGTTCGCCAGCTGGTAGCGGCGGCGGTCGCTGCCGTGGCGGTAGGCGATGCGATCCGGAAACGCGTGCGCCAGCAGATCGCCGAGCGCGTGCGCCGGCGCGTCGTCGGGGGCGCGCGCGTCGCAGCGCAGGCGACGTCGCCACTGCGCCGCAGCCGCGTCGATCGCCTGCAAGCCCGAGCGCGAGGCCTCGGCCGGCGTGCGTCCGCGCCGGAACGCCGCCAGCGCCTGCCAGCGCGCGGCGAGGGCGTCGCTGCGTCCGCCGCCGGGCACGGCGCGCAGGGGATCGCGCGCTTCGACGAGTGCGGCGAGATCGCAGGCCAGCGCGGCGTCGCGCGGCGTCGGCGCGGCCAGCAGCATCGCCGCGAGCCGCGGATGCGTGCCGAGCGCGAGCATCCGCCGTCCGAACGCGGTGATGCCGCCGCTCGCGTCCAGCGCACCGAGGCGCTGCAGCAGGTCGCGCGCGGCGGCGAGCGCGCCCGGCGGCGGGGCGTCGACGAAACGCAGCGCGTCGCTGCCCCAGGCGGCGAGTTCCAGCGCCAGCGACGCCAGCTCGACCTGCGCGATCTCCGGCCGCCGCTGCGGCTCCAGCCGCTGCGATTCCGGCCAGAGGCGATACGCCCAGCCCTCGGCGACGCGGCCTGCGCGGCCTGCGCGCTGGTCGGCGGACGCCTGCGCGATCGACACCACGTCCAGCCGCGAGAAGCCGCTGTTCGGGTCGTAGCGCGGCTCGCGCGCGAGGCCGCTGTCGATCACCGTGCGCACGCCGGGCAGGGTGACGCTGGATTCGGCGACGTTGGTCGCCAGCACCACGCGGCGGCGGCCGTCGGGCGCGGGTTGGAGCACGCGCGATTGCTGTTCGACCGGCAGTTCGCCGTGGAGGGTCAGGACTTCGACGTCGTCTTTCCCTTCTCCCGCCGGGAGAAGGTGGCGCGCAGCGCCGGATGAGGGCGTTGTGACGGTTGGCGCTTCCGGTCCGCCGGCCCTCACCCCCGCCCCTCTCCCGGCGGGAGAGGGGCTTGCAGCCTCCAGCAGCGCCTGCACGCGGCCGATCTCGCGCTGCCCGGGCAGGAACACCAGCACGTCGCCTGGATGCGCGGCCAGCGCGTGCTCCACCGCGCGCCGGGCCTGGTGTTCCGGTGCCTCGTCGCGGCGCGCGGGGAAGTGGGCGATCGTGACCGGGAAACTGCGGCCGGCACTGCTCAGCCGCGGTGCGTCGAGATCCCGCGCCAGTCGCTCGCCGTCCAGCGTCGCCGACATCACCACGAGGCGCAGGTCCTCGCGCAGGCCGGCCTGCACGTCCAGCGCCAGCGCGAGGCCGAGGTCGCCGGCCAGGTGGCGCTCGTGGAATTCGTCGAACAGCAGCGCGCCGACCCCTTCCAGCATCGGGTCGTCCTGCAGCATCCGGGTGAGGATGCCCTCGGTGACCACCTCGATCCGCGTCCTCGCAGAGACCTTGCTCTCGAAGCGGATGCGGTAGCCGACCGTCTCGCCCACCGCTTCGCCCAGCTGCTTCGCCATGAACCCGGCGGCCGCGCGGGCGGCCACGCGGCGCGGCTCCAGCATCACGATCTTGCGCCCCGCCAGCCAGCCGGCGTCCAGCAGCGCCAGCGGCACCTGGGTGGTCTTGCCGGCGCCCGGGGGGGCTTCCAGCACCAGCCGGGTGCCGGCGGAGAGGGTGTCGCGGATGGCCGGCAGCAGTGCGGCGATGGGGAAGGCGGGGGACGGCGTCGACATATCCGTACAGGCTAGCAGTCCGCCGCCCGTCGGCCGGGAGGGGCGGGTCCGCGGGCGACCGCTGGCACCTGTCACACGATGTCGGCTAGATTGCCCATCCCCGCCGGCGCGCCCGTGCCCCGGCGGGCCGCGTCGGGCTTTGGGGAGCCGCGCGGATGCAAAGCCGGCGGCCGGGGATCGACGGGCCGTCGCCGGAACACGCCCGGGACGTGCCTGTTCCATCCATCCAACCGAGAGACCTGACTTATGTCGCGTGTGTTGTCCACGATGTCGCCGCTCGCGTGCGCCCTGCTGCTCGCCACCGGCGCCGCCCATGCCGAAGTTTTCATCAACGAATTCCATTACGACGATTCCACCGCCTCCGGCGACACCGGCGAGCGCATCGAAGTCGTCGCGACCGCCGGCGAGACGCTCAGCAACTACAAGATCTACCTCTACAACGGCGCCACCGCGACCGCCGCGGTGATGTACGACAACGACCCGGTGCCGGCCGGCAGCCTGGTCACCTGCGGCGCGCAGGTGCGCATCGCCACCCTCGCCTACGCCACCAACGGCATCCAGAACGGCCCGGCCGACGGCATCGCGCTGGTCGACGGCGCCGGTCAGGTCGTGCAGTTCCTGAGCTACGAAGGCCAGATCAAGGCCAGCGACGGTCCGGCCGCCGGCCGCACCAGCGTCAACCTCGCCGTGTCCGAGACCGGCTCCGACGCCGCCGGCAAGTCGCTGCGCCTCAGCGGCACCGGCACCGCGTACTCCAACTTCACGTGGAACGCCCCGGCCACCCAGACCTTCGGCGCCTGCAACACCGGGCAGACCTTCGTCGCCCCGAACCCGCGTCCGTCCGTCAGCTCGACGACCCCGGTCGCCGGTGCCACCGACTTCCCGGCCGCGGGCAACCTCTCGGTCGTGTTCAGCGAACAGGTCGCCATCGCCAGCGGCGCGTTCACGCTGTCGTGCGCCACCTCGGGCACGGTCAGCGGGCTGACCTACCCGACCTCCGCTTCCAACACCGCCAGCATCTCGACCAACACCGCGCTGGTCGGCGGCGAGGCGTGCACCTTCACCGTCGTCGGCAGCAAGATCACCGACGCCAGCGGCCAGACCATGGCCGCCAACACCGTCGTGAACTTCAACGTCGCCTCCGGTGGCGGCGGCGGCACCGGCTACTACCAGCACGTCAACACCAGCAGCCCGTCGCAGTTGCGCTGCTCGCTGCACCAGACCATCCGCGGCCACACCGCGTATTCGTACAGCGGCGGCACCACCAACACGTGGACGATCCTCGAGATCGCCGACGAGGATCCGAACAACGCGGGCAAGATCCTCGACGTGTACATGAATCGCAGCTTCACCAAGGTGAGCAGCCGCGCCGGCACCGGTTCGGGCGTGGTCTACAACCGCGAACACACCTGGCCGAACTCGCTGGGCTTCAGCAGCTCCACCGGCAACCTCGGCCTGCCGCACTCGCCGTACACCGACACCCACATGCTGTACCTGTCGGAATCGGTCTACAACGCCGATCGCGGCAACAAGCCCTACGCCAATTGCCCGCAGTCCTCGGGTTGCGGCGAGCGCGTCACCGACGTGAACAACAGCTCCGGTGGCGGCAGCGGCGTGTACCCGGGCAACTCCAACTGGGTGATCAGCCCGGACGGCAACGGTGGCTCGTTCGAAGTGTGGAACAAGCGCAAGGGCGACATGGCCCGCGCCGTGATGTACATGGCCATCCGCTACGAAGGCGGCACGCACCCGACCACCGGCCAGAACGAGCCGGACCTGGAGCTGACCGACACTCGCAGCCAGATCGTCATCACCTCCAGCTCGCCCGCCTACATGGGCCTGCTGTCCACGCTGATCGCCTGGCACCAGGCCGATCCGCCGGATGCCGCCGAACTCGCCCGCAACGAAGTGATCTACAGCTTCCAGGGCAACCGCAACCCGTTCATCGACCATCCGGAATGGGCCACCAGCGCGCTGTTCACCTCGGCCAAGCCGGGCACCTGCACGCTGAACTGATCGGTTCGACATCGCGATGCGACACGGAAACGCCGGCGGGGGACCGCCGGCGTTTTTCGTGCCCGTAATCGCGCCCGCAACAGCCGTGATTGACACAATCGAAAACGCGGCGCAGTCTGCGACCGGCGCCGCCATCGGCATGCAGTGAAGACTGGAAAACAAGAGACTTTTTGCAACTGAAAATCACCCGCGATCCAGGCTGGATCATGCATGGGGCGTGCGTCGAACCCAACCAATCAGAGAAAGGAGATTCTCATGAAAGCAATTCGCGGCTTGAAGGTCATCGCACTCATCGCCGGCATGTTGGTCATCGGCGTCGCGGTTGCAGCCAACTATGTCGGCAAAAGCAGCATCCGTGTGAGCGGCGGCATGATCAGCGGAAGCGGATACACGCAGAGTGCGGTCCTCGCGACCTGGATCAGCACGCAGTGCTCTCTCATTGTGCCTGGGTGGGGCGCGGCCGCCAACGGCAGTCTGGTCTCGAGAACCAACAGCTACGGACCGGTGACTGCAGGCGCCGAAGTCGGGCAGCAATACCACCATGGCGAGCAGATGTACACGATGTGCACGCATCGAGTGACCATCAACAACGTGCTGCAACCGGTGCTGGTGACCACGTCGAATACCATCGTCATTCCGTGAATCCTCGCGGGACGGGTGCGCCCCGGATTCGGGGCGAGCATTCTTGATGCCGACGCGGATGACCATGCAGGAAAATAAGGTGAAAGTGCAGCAGCAACATAGAAAGCATCCCGGAACGTACGACACGGAAAAATTGAAACGACTGGAAGAGGACCTCAAGGCAAGGATGAAGAAGGAATTCGCCGGCTTCTTCAGGGGCGATTTCTTGGCCAATGATGGAGAAGATTTCCTTCCCGAGCCGATCAGGTCGTTTGAGGACGCGAGTGCTTTGCATGCGGGCGCAGGGTTCTACCTCATCATGTCGGACTGCAAGTACGAAGAAAACGAATGCAGTTTCGTCTCGAATGGCTTGAAAGCCATTTACAGGGGGCATTGTCATGGCGTGAAGAAGCGGATCCTGAGCCACCTCTTCAACGCGCACTATCGGCGCAACCTTCCGGAACGAGGCACTCGATACGACGTCTGCATGAAGCTGGATGGGAACAATGGCATCAACATCACGGATCCGCCCTACAGCCAACATCGCTGGAGCGTCATCCTGTGCCGGATGAAAGGAAGCTCGAAAATGATGCGCGAACAGGCCGAAAAGGCTTTCGATGAAGTGTTCGGCCAACCTGCCGGCTCCAGAGACAAGACAGGGAAATAATCGAAGTATGCATTTCGAGACGGCGACAGATGGCCGACGTTGGAACAACGTCGGAAAAGGTCGGCGCATGGATATTTTCGCTTTCCTGCCTATCCGCACCCTGCTTCCATGACGTCCATGAACCATCTGGAAAAATCGCCGGGACGCTGAGAGCCCGCCTTTGGTGGATCGTGCTGGTGGTGGTGTCGGGCATGACGATTACGGCTGCGACCATAGTCTTCGTGCCATCGCAACTCGGGTTTGTCCTGGCGGGGCCTCTGGTGGTCTTTCCATGGACGCTGCTGTGCGCAGCGTTCGCACACCAGCCTTCGCGGTCGTCGCTCGTGTTCCTGGTGGTCTTCGCAATCGCGGGCCCCGCATGGCCGCTTCTTTTCATCTAGCCAGTCGCCGAACCGCACGCTGACACCGGTTCCGAGTCGAACACGACACAGTCGTCATGCTCCAGGTCGATCGCATCGACCAACGGGACACCTTCGGAGACCTGCACCGCGACGCGGCGGACCCGAAGGCCCGCCGCGTCGCAGTCGTTCGACCGCTGTCGCTCAGCGGCGGTCGTTCGCGCGCGTGACCGTGGCGCGCGCTGGTGCTGGCGCATGCTTGTCCGCCACCGGCTGCACGGGCAGCGCTTCGGCGCGGTACAGCGTGCCCGTCGGCGAGGTCACGACGTTGACCATGGCGCGGATGTCGGTGATGTCCGGCGCCAGCTTGAAGCGCTGGTCTTTCACCAGCAGCACGCCGCCGACGTTCGAGCCGTAATCCACCCATGGCGTGAAACCGAAGGCGCCCGGGCTGGAAATGACCAGCGCGGTCGCGTTCGGATCGTTCGCGCTGTCGATCCAGTGGCCGATGCCGTAGCCGAAGCCGTCGGTGTACGGCGGGCGCGACAGGTTCTGCGTGCCGACGGTGCGGTCGATCGACATCGCCGCCAGCGTCGCCTGCGAGAGGTACACCTTGCCGTTGTAGCGGCCGTTGGCCAGCAGCATGTCGACGACGTGGCCGTAGTCTTCCTGCGTGCTGCGACCGCCCTCGGCGATGCGCGGGTTGGCCATGCGCACGTAGCCGGCGACGGTGGAGTCGTAGGCGTAGTCGGTCTGGGTCAGGCCCAGCGGCGTCACCGTCTCGGCGATGAAGAGGTCGTCCCAGCTCTTGCCGCTGGCGATCTCGGCCATGCGGCCGGCGACCTGCATCGAGTTGCCGCCGTACGCGAACACGGTGCCCGGCGTACCGATCAGCGTGGAGTTCGTCAGGATGGTGTTGGCGCAATCACCGAGCGTGATGCGCTGGTTCGACATGCACAGGTTGTCGGTGTCGGGCAGCGCGCTGGTGTGCGAGAACAGCTGCGCGAGCGTGATGCCCTTCTTGTCGGCCGGCGCGTTGGGGAAGTACTGGCCGACGGTGTCGGTCCAGCGCATCGTGCCCTTGTCGACCAGGCGGGCGACGGTGAGGCCCGACAACCACTTGCTGCCGGAAGCGATCGGCACGCGCGTGGTCAGCGAATAGCCGCCGAACGCGCGGCGGTAGACCACGCTGCCGGCCTTGTTCACGCGCAGCGACGCGCCGTCGAGCGTGTGGTCGGTGACGAACGCCTGCATGGCGTTGGTGACCGGCGTGAAGTTGTAGAGCGTTGCCGCCATCGCCGCACTGGCGGTGACGAGGGCGACGGCGAGGACGGAACGGGCGCGGTGGGGGAGGGAACGCGGGGAAAGACGCATGGGAACTCATCCGGAATTGAAGTGGAAGGAACAGCGGAACGACCGCGTCACGCCGCGGCATCGCGGGCGACGACGGCAGACGCCCGCCCCGGCGGACCGGGGCGGGCGGGTGCGCCGCAAGGGCGCGGCACTCAGCGGCGGGCGGCGGTATTCACCGGCGCCGGGACGCGCACCGCAGTGGCCTTCGGCGCGAACGGCACCATGGGCTGCGCAGGCAGCGGGTCGGCGACGTACAGCGCGGCGGCGGGCGAGGTCACCACGTTCACCATGTCGCGGATGTCGTTGATGTCTTCGAACAGGCGCGTGTTGACGTCCTGCACCAGCAGCACACCGGAGACCTGGGTGTTGTGGTCGACCCACGGCGTGAAGCCGAACGCGCCGGGCGAGGACACGATCAGCGGCGAGGACGGATCGATCCACTGTCCGAGGCCGTAGCCATAGCCGGTGGAGGTCGGCGGACGCGAGACGTCGACGGTGCCGACGGTGCGGTCGCGCGCCATGTACTCGATGGTGAGGCGGGTGAGGAAGCGGCGGCTCGGCAGGCAGGTGCCGTCGGTGCGGTAGTCGAAGCAGCCCCAGCCCAGCACCATGTCGACCACCTTGCCGTAGTCGTCCAGCGTGCTGCGCACGCCGCCGGCGATGCGCGGATTGGTGTTGCGCACGTAACCCGGCGCGGTCGAGGACGTGGCGTAGTCGGTGCCGGTCAGGCCGAACGGCGTGACCATCTCGGCGATGAAGACGTCGTCCCAGGACTTGCCGGTCGCGATCTCGGCCATGCGGCCGGCGACCTGCATCGAATTGCCGCCGTAGGAGAACACCTTGCCGGGCTCGCCGATCAGCGGCTGCTGCAGGATGCGCTCTGCACAGGTGGTCAGCGTGTACAGCGGATTCGACATGCAGAAGTCGTCGCCGCCAGGCAGCGCGCTGGTGTGCGAGAACAGCTGCTCCAGCGTGATCGCACGCTTGGCCGGTTCGACGGTCGGGAAATACTGGCCGACGGTGTCGGTCCAGCGCATCTGGCCCTTCTCGACGAGGCGGGCGATGGTGATCGCCGACAGCCACTTGCTGGCCGAGGCGATCGGGATGCGGGTGTCGACCGTGTAACCGCCGAACGCGCGGCGGTAGACCACGCTGCCGGCCTTGTTCGCGCGCAGCGACGCGCCGTCGAGCGTGTAGGTGTCGACCAGCGCTTGCATCTCGGTGGTGACGGGGCGGAAGTCGTAGCGGATGGCGGCGTCGGCGGTGCAGGAACCGACGACGAACAGCGTGACGGCGGTGGCGAGGGCGGAACAGAGCGATCGGAACATGGCGTGTCTTCCTTGTGGCTGGGGGATGCGCAGGGAAACGCCGGCCTTCGGGGCGGGTTGACCCTGCACCGGGGCGGAGTTGTGAACGGATGTTTCGTCGGAAACGTCTTGTCACAGGTGCGGGTCGCGACGCGGCATTCCGTACAATGCGCGCCTGCCTTTCCACGTCCTGCCCGCATGCACACGAGCGCCACGCCGCTGATCGACATCGGCGCCAACCTCACCCACGAGAGCTTCGATCACGATCGCGAGGCCGTGCTCGCCCGCGCGCGCGACGCGGGCGTGACGAAGCTGGTGGTCACCGGCGCCAGCCGCGAGCACTCGCCGAAGGCATTGGTGCTGGCGCAGACGTTCCCCGGCACGCTGTACGCCACCGCCGGCGTGCATCCGCACCACGCGGTCGAATACACAGACGAATGCGATGCCGAGATGCGCGCGTTGCACGCGCATCCGGACGTGGTGGCGGTGGGCGAATGCGGCCTCGACTACTTCCGCGACTTCTCGCCGCGGCCGGCGCAGCGGCGCGCGTTCGAGCGCCAGTTGCAGCTGGCGGCGGATCTCGCCGCCGGCGGGAATGCCAAGCCGCTGTTCCTGCACCAGCGCGATGCGCACGCCGATTTCCTGGCGATGATGAAGAACTTCGACGGCCGCCACGGCCCGGCGGTGGTGCACTGCTTCACCGGCACCCGCGAGGAGCTGTTCGACTGCCTCGATCGCGACTGGTACATCGGCATCACCGGCTGGCTCTGCGACGAGCGCCGCGGCACGCACCTGCGCGAACTGGTGAAGCACATCCCCGCGGACCGGCTGATGATCGAGACCGACGCGCCCTACCTGCTGCCGCGCACGGTGCGCCCGCAGCCCTCGCACCGGCGCAACGAGCCGATGTACCTCGCGCATATCGTCGAGGAACTCGCGCGCGATCGCGGCGAGTCCGCGGGCACCGTCGCCGCCGCGACCACCGCGACGGCGACGACGTTCTTCCGGCTGCCGGCGTGAGGCGTCCCGGTCCGGGGCACATCACGGCGTAGCCGTTGTCGTCGTTGGCGCGGCACTGGCCGCGGCACGGGGTGTCGCCGATGGCGTAGTCCAGCGGCGGGAAGGCGGCGCGGTACCCGCCGGCCACGCGCGGGCCGATCTGCAGCCCGACGACGAATGCCGGCACCGGCCGCCAGGGCAGGCGCGTCTTTGATGCGTTCCGGCATCGCGCTTCCGTGCGGGCGCCGCCGGACGGCGCGACGTTCCATGATCGAGGCCGACGATGGCACCGGCCGTCGCGATCGCTCGCAGCGATGCGGCATGCGACGAAAGTCAGCTGAATCCTGCATTCATCCGCCGCGGGAGGGCGCCGGACATTAGTGAACTTGCCGGTACACTGCCGCCTCCCCCACCGCGATCCCTTCCATGTCGGCCCGTGTCCGCTCCGCCCTGCTGGTCGCAGGGTTCAGTCTTGTCCTCGTCGCCTGCCAGGATGGCAGCCATTCCCCGCAAGATGCGGGCACGATCAAGGCGATGGCGGTCACCGTCGCACCGGTGCGCGCCCGCAGCCTGCCACGCGGCGTCGTGGTGTCCGGCGCGGTGGCGCCGGTGGAGGAAATGCAGCTCGGCGTCGAAGTCGGTGGCCTGCGCGTGACCGCGCTGCACGTCGACGTGGGCGCCCGCGTCGAACGCGGGCAGCGCCTGCTGGAACTCGACCACCGCACGCTCGACAGCGACCTTGCGCAGGCCGAGGCCGCGCTGCACGAGGCCGAGGCCGGCGCCCAGCTGGCCCGCGCCAACCTGGCCCGCGGCCAGGCGCTGGCGAAGGACCGCTTCATCAGTGCCGGCCAGCTCGACGAACTGCGCGCCGCGCGCACCCAGAGCGAAGCCCGTGTCGGTACCGCGCGCGCCGCCCGCGATGGCGCCGCGCTGCGCCGCAGCTTCGCCGACCTGCGTGCACCGGCTGCGGGCATCGTCTCGAAGCGGCTGGTGCAACCCGGGCAGGTGGTCGGCGCCGGCGGCGAACTGCTGCGGCTGATCCGCGACGGCCGCCTGGAATGGCGCGCCGAACTGCCGGTGGCCCAGCTCGGCCAGATCTCCCCCGGCGACCGCATCGTGCTGACCGCGCCGTCCGGCGCTTCCGTGGAAGGCCGCGTGCGCGCGGTCAGTCCGGGCGTCGACGCCACCACCCGCACCGGCACGGTCTACGCCGACCTGCCCGATCCGCAGGGCCTGGCGCCCGGCGCCTACGTCGAAGGGCGGATCGACACCGGCCTCGCCGATGGCGCCACCGTCCCGGTCGCCGCCGTGGTGCTGCGCGACGGCTTCCCCACCGTGTTCCTGGTCGACGACAAGGGCGTCGCCCACGCCCGGCGCGTGCGCACCGGCGCGAAGCCGGGCGACGAGATCGAGCTGGTCGATGGTCCGAAGCCCGGCGTGCGCGTGGTGGTGCAGGGCGCGGGCTTCCTCGCCGACGGCGACCACGTCCGCATCGTCCAGGCACCCGTCGCGGGCACCACGCCGTGAGCGGCGGCGGCACGCTGTCGTCCTGGGCCATCCAGCGGCCCCTGCCGTCGCTGATGGTCTTCTTCGTGCTGTGCGTCGCCGGGCTGTGGGGCTTCCACGCGCTGTCGGTGGCGCGCTTCCCGGACGTCGCCTATCCGATGACCACGGTCACCGTGAACCTGCCCGGCGCGACGCCCACGCAGCTGGAAAGCGAAGTCACGCGCCGGATCGAGGATTCGGCGGCGACCATCCCGAACGTCAAGCGCGTGATGTCGATCGTGATGGAAGGCAGCAGCGTCACTTCGATCGAGTTCAACCTCGAGGCCGATCTCGCCGAGGCCCTGGACGACACCCGCGACGCCGTCACCCGCGTGCGCAGCGACCTGCCGCAGGACATCCTGGAACCGGTGATCGGCAAGATCGACATCGGCGGTTCCTTGCAGACGTATGCCGTGTCCGCCCCGACGATGACCGCCGACGAGCTGTCGTGGTTCGTCGATCACGACGTCTCGCGCGCGCTGTACGGCGTGAAGGGCGTCGCCAGGCTGACCCGCATCGGCGGCATCGATCGCCAGGTGCGCGTCGACCTCGATCCGCAGGCGCTGATGGCCTATGGCATCACCGCCGGCGCGGTGTCGCAGCAGCTGGCGCGCACCCAGGTCGAGCGTTCCGGCGGCCGGGTGGAGATCGGCGGCGAGGAGCAGGTCGTCCGCACCCTGTCGACCGTGGGCGACGCGCAGCAGCTGCGCGACTACAGCATCGCCCTGCCCGACGGCCGCTCGGTGCGGCTGTCGTCGATCGCGAACGTCCACGACGATGCCGCCGACCCGACCGAGGCCGCGCTGCTCGACGGCAAGCCGGCGGTCGGCTTCTCGCTGTCGCGCACCCGCAAGGCCGACGAACTGCGCGTCTCCGCGGCGGTGCGCGAGGCGCTCGACGCGCTGGAGGCCACGCACCCTGGCGTGCGTTTCAAGCTGGTGACGAGCATCGTCGACGAGACCGAGCGCTCGTACAGCTCCTCGATGACCATGCTGTGGGAAGGCGCGCTGCTGGCGCTGCTGGTGGTGTGGTGGTTCCTGCGCGACTGGCGCGCGACGTGGGTGTCGGCGGTGGCGCTGCCGCTGTCGATCATCCCGACCTTCGCGGTGATCGCGTGGCTGGGCTTCAGCCTCAACATCATCACCCTGCTGGCGCTGTCGGTGGTGGTCGGCATCCTGGTGGACGACGCGATCGTCGAGATCGAGAACATCGTGCGCCACCTCGGCATGGGCAAGTCGCCGAAGCAGGCCGCGGCCGATGCCGCAGACGAGATCGGCACCGCGGTGATCGCGACCTCGATGACGTTGGCGGCAGTGTTCGTGCCGGTGGCGTTCATGCCCGGCATCGCCGGCAAGTTCTTCCGCGAATTCGGCTGGACCGCGGCCACCGCGGTGCTGTTCTCGCTGCTGGTGGCGCGCCTGCTCACGCCGATGATGGCGGCCTACCAGCTCAGGCCGCACGTCCCCGAAGCGCGCGAATCGTCGCTGATGCGGCGCTACCTCGGCTGGGTCGACACCGCGCTGCGCCATCGCGGCAAGACGCTGGTGGCGACGCTGGTGGTGTTCGTGATCTCGATGCTGCCGGTGCTGGTGATCCCGAAGACGTTCATGCCGTTCACCGACATGGGCCGCAGCAACCTCAGCATCGAGCTGCCGCCGGGCACGCCGATCGAGCAGACCATCGCGGTGTCCGAACAGGTGCGCGCGCGGCTGCGCGACATCCCCGAACTGAAGCAGACCTTCACCATGGTCGGCAGCGTGCTGGACCTGGGCGATCCCGGGCGCAGCGGCACGCCGGAGGTGCGCAAGGCGACGCTGGTGCTGGAATGGGGCGCGGCCGCCGATCGCGAGCGCGGCCAGAAAACGCTGGAAGCGCTGGTGCGCGAACGGGTCGCCGACATGCCGGGCATGAAGGCGCGCTTCGTCAGCAACGAACCCGGCGAAGCGCTGCAACTGGTGCTGGCCGGCGACGATCCGGTGAAGCTGGAAGCTGCGGCCGCGGCGGTCGAGCGCGACCTGCGCGGCATCCACGGGCTGGGCAGCGTGACCTCGTCCGCGTCGCTGCTGCGGCCGGAGCTGCGCATCCTGCCCGACCCCGCGCGCGCCGCCGACCTGGGTGTGGCCACCGCCGACATCGCCGAGGCCGCGCGCATCGCCACCAGCGGCGACTACCTCCAGCGCATGGCCAAGCTCAACCTGTCCGATCGCCAGATCCCGATCCGCGTCGGCTTCGCCCGCGAGGCGTTGCGGGACCCGGCGCTGATCGGCCAGCTGCGCGTGCCCGGCCGCAACGGCCCGGTGCCGCTGTCGGCGGTCGCCGAGCTGCGCGACGGCAGCGGGCCGACCGTGGTCACGCGCTACAAGCGCCAGCGCAACGTGATGCTCAGCGCCGAGCTCGACGGCCGCGCGCTGGGCGACGTGATGAAGGAACTCGAAGCGCTGCCGGCGATGAAGACGCTGCCGACCGGCGTCGACTACCTCATCGCCGGCGATGCCGAAGTGTTCGTCGAACTGTTCACCGGCTTCGCGCTGGCGATGGTCGCCGGCATCGCCTGCATCTACATGGTGCTGCTGCTGCTGTTCAACCACGCCATCCAGCCGCTGACCATCCTCACCGCGGTGCCGCTGTGCGCCGGTGGCGCGTTCGGCGCGCTGCTGCTGACCGGCCACGCGCTGTCGCTGCCGGCGCTGATCGGCCTGCTGATGCTGATCGGCATCGCCACCAAGAACTCGATCCTGCTGGTCGACTACGCGGTGGTGGCCGAGGACGAACACGGCCTGAGCCGCCACGACGCGCTGGTCGACGCCTGCCGCAAGCGCGCGCGCCCGGTGATGATGACCACGCTGGCGATGGGCGCCGGCATGCTGCCGCTGGCGCTGGGGTTCTCCGGCGATTCCAGCTTCCGCGCGCCGATGGCGTGGGCGGTGATCGGCGGCCTGATCACCTCGACCCTGCTCAGTCTGATCGTGATCCCGGCCGCGTACTCGCTGCTGGACGACGTGGGCAAGTGGATCGGCCGGCGCGTGCGTCGGCGGCGCGTGCAGGCGGTGCAGGGCGCGGGCGCTTAACCCCGGCCGCCCGCGTCAGCGGCCGTCGCCGTCGCCGTCGCGCAACAGCGCGGCGGCCGCGGCATCGGCGATGCGGTCGGCCAGCGCGGGATCGGCCACCGCGCGTGCCAGCGTGACCGCACCGGCCAGCAACGACAGCGCGACCAGCGCTTCCGCCTCGCCGGCGGGTTTTCCCGGCGACGCGGGGCCGTTCGCGATCGCCGCGACGATCTCGCCCAGTTTCCCGTCGTAGCACGCCCGCGACGCGGCGTCGGCGCGCGCCATTTCCGGGCTCAGGCTCTGCAGCGCGCAGCTTTCGGCCAGATCGCAGCGCCGGCGTTCGCCCAGGTAGAAGCGCACGAACGCCGGCCACCAGTCGGCGCCGCGGTCGTCCTGCAGGCCGCGGATCGCGACCCGGAGCTGCTCCAGGCCCTCGACCACGGCTTCGCGGAAGGCGTCGGCCTTCGAGCCGAAGTGCACATAGAACGCGCCCGACGTCAGCCCGGCCTCCTTCGCCAGCCCGTCCACGCCGATGCCGCCGAAGCCGCCCTTGCGGAAGCCGCGCCCGGCGGCGTCGAGGATGCGGCTGCGGGTCTGCTGCTTCTGGAGGCTGCGGGACATGGCAAGGCACCACGAGACGGGAGGCCAGCATTGTACTTGACGACATCACGATCGTTATGTAATTTGAAATAACGATCGTTATTCAAACGGTCGTGCCCTTTCCCCACCGGAGCAGGACCATGCCCATCAGCCTCACCCTCACCGAAGGCGTCATCCCCGCCGACAAGCTCGGCCTCGCCGTCCAGCAGATCACCGACAGCTTCCTCAGGCACCACGGTCTGGGCGGCAACCGGGTGATGACCCCGAACGTCACCACCCACCTCAACGTCCTGCCGCGCGGCCACACCTTCTCCGGCGGCCAGCCGGTCGAAGGCGCCTGGATCGAGACCAAGACGCCGTCGTTCGCGCTCGCCGACCACGACGTCCAGACCGCGTTCTTCGGCGAGGCGACCGGCATCCTCCACGCCCTGTCCGGCGGCACCCTGGCCCGGGACCGGATCTGGTCGAACG
Organism: Lysobacter sp. DMC104; assembly: GCF_056313665.1. Classification (NCBI taxonomy): domain Bacteria; kingdom Pseudomonadati; phylum Pseudomonadota; class Gammaproteobacteria; order Lysobacterales; family Lysobacteraceae; genus Lysobacter; species Lysobacter sp. DMC104. The sequence continues at coordinate 250,708 of NZ_JBQUZW010000005.1, forward strand.
GCGTCCACGCCGTCGATGGCACCTGGAACCTCGATGGCAAGGCGCTCACCAACGCCGAGCTCGGCGCGGCGGTTTCGGCGGGTTGATGTGTCCTGTCGACGCAGTGCCGGCCCTGCGCCGGCGCTGCGGCCGCCCCCCGCATTCCGGAGACTCACCATGCGCCTGCTCCACACCATGCTGCGTGTCGCCGATCTCGACCGCGCGCTCGCCTTCTACGTCGACACGCTCGGCATGACGTTGTTCCGGCGCGAGGATTACCCGACCGGCGGCTTCACGCTCGCCTTCGTCGGTTATGGCAACGAAGCGACGTCGGCGACGATCGAACTGACCTGGAACCACGGCACGTCCGAATACCTCCGCGGCAACGCCTACGGCCACGTCGCGATCGGCGTCGACGATGTGCAGGCGACCTGCGATGCGCTGGCGGCGAAGGGCGTGCGCATCGTGCGGCCGGCCGGCCCGATGACGCACCGCTCGCCCGATCGCGACGACGTCGAGATCATCGCCTTCATCGAGGATCCGGATGGCTACCGGATCGAACTGATCGAAACGCCGGCGTAGAGGCGCTCAGCGCCGGAACGCGCGCAGTCCGGCGTAGATCGCGACCAGCGCCGCCAGCGCAATGAGGATCGCGGCCCATTCGTCGGGCTTGAGCGTGGTGACGATCGCGATCATCGCCGCGACCGCGACCAGGGGGATCGCCGGGCCGCCGGGCAGCACGAAGGGTTCGCCGCGCTCGCGCAGGTCGCGCGCCTGCGCGCGCCACGCGGCGACGCCGACGAAGCCGTACATCAGGCAGATCGCGCCGCCGGAGATCAGCGCCAGCTTGTCGAAGCTGCCGAACAGCGCCAGCGTCCACGCGATGCCGGCGTGCGCGACCAGCGCCAGCAGCGGCACGCGATGCGCCGGCGACACGCGCCCGAACGCACGCGGCAGGTAACCGTCGCGGCCCAGCGCGAACACCAGCCGCGACGTGCCCAGCAGGTTGCCCATCAGGAAGCCGGTCATCGACACCGCGGCGGTCAGCAGCAACAGCGTGCGGCCCGGTGCCCACAGCGCGGCGGCGGTGTCGGCCAGCGGCACGCCGCTCTTCGCCAGCGCCGGGCCCAGCAGCGTCTGCCCGGCGAGCTGCAGCCCGAGGTACAGCAGCACGACGAGCAGGATCGCGGCGATCGTGGCGCGCGGCACGCTGCGCGCGGGATCGCGCAGTTCGCCCGACGGCACCAGCGCGGTCTCCATGCCGGAGTAGGCGAACATCACCAGCACCATCGACGCGCCCAGCGCCGAGAACGACGGCACGTCGGCGAGGCTGAAGCTGATCTTCGCCGGATCGAGGAACCACACGCCGATCGCCGCCAGCGCGAACAGCGGTGTCAGCTTGAGCGTGGCGAGCGTCGCGATCGCGCGCGCGCCGAGCTTCACGCCGAACGCATTCAAGGCGAGCAGCGCGAGATACACCACCGTCAGCAAACCCGCGCGATGCCACGGCTCGGCGAACGCCGGCGACAGCGCCGCGACCTGCGACGACAGGCCGTCGGCGACGCCGGCGCTGGAGGCGAGGTTGCTGATCCACATCAGCGCGCCGGCCAGGAATCCGGCGAACGGCCCGAACACCGCGGTGAGATACGTGTACGGCCCGCCGGTGGCCTGCGTGCGGCTGCCGATCGCGGCGAAGCACAGCGCCACCGGCACGATGGCCAGTGCGCCGGCGATCAGCGCCAGCGGCGCGGCGATGCCCATCTGCGTCGACAGCGAGGCCGGCATGCGGAAGATGCCGCCGCCGACGATCACGTTGATCACCGCCGCGGTCAGCGCCAGGCTGCCGACCGCGCGGACCAGGGCGGCATCGCCTTCGAGCGGACGGGCGGCGGGCGTGTCGGACATGGGCGGCTCGGTGCGGACGGCGGACGCGGCAGCCTCGCACGGGGCGCCGGCTTTGGCGAGTGCGCCCGCGGCATGACGCCATGCCCGCGCGCACGGTGTCGCGGCCGGCATGCGGTAGCATCGCGACACCCCCTGTATCGCCCCCGTCCGGAGATCGCCGCATGCGCCACGCCCTGCTTGCCCTGTCGCTGACCGCCGCCCTCGGCGCGGTCGTCGCGCCCGCTTCTGCCGGTGACGCGCGTCCCGACGTCGACGCCCAGGCGCAGCGGCTGCAACCGAAGGTGCTGGCCTGGCGCCGCGACTTCCACCAGCATCCCGAACTCGGCAACCGCGAGACGCGCACCGCGAAGATCGTCGCCGACCACCTGCGCACGCTCGGCTTCGAGGTGAAGACCGGCATCGCCACCACCGGCGTTGTCGCGGTGCTGAAGGGCGGCAAGCCCGGCCCGCGCATCGCGCTGCGCGCCGACATGGACGCGTTGCCGGTGACCGAACGCAACGCGCTGCCGTTCGCGTCGAAGGCCACCGCGGTGTTCCGCGGCGAGACCACCGGCGTGATGCATGCCTGCGGCCACGACGCGCACACCTCGATCCTGATGGGCGTGGCCGAGGCGCTGGCGGCGATGAAGGCCGACCTGCCCGGCGAGATCCTGTTCGTGTTCCAGCCGGCCGAGGAAGGCCCGCCGGACGGCGAAAAGGGCGGCGCCTCGGAGATGCTGGCCGAAGGCCTGTTCCGCGACTTCAAGCCGCAGGCGGTGTTCGGCCTGCACGTGTTCAGCACGCTGCCGGCGGGCACCGTCGGCTATCGCAGCGGCCCGGCGATGGCGGCGTCGGACCGCTTCAACATCGTGATCAAGGGCCGGCAGACGCACGGCTCGCGGCCGTGGGGCGGCATCGACCCGATCGTCGCCGCGGCCGAGGTCGTGACCAGCGCGCAGACGATCGTCAGCCGCCGCCAGAACCTCTCGCACCTGCCGGTGGTGGTGAGCTTCGGCGCGATCAAGGGCGGCATCCGCTACAACATCATCCCCGACCAGGTGGAACTGATCGGCACCATCCGCACCTTCGACGAAGGCATGCGCCAGGCCGTGTTCGCCGATCTGAAGAACGTGGCCGAACATGTGGCCGCCGCGCACGGCGCCACCGCCATCGCCCATGTGCCCGACACCGAAGGCAACCCGGTGACGGTGAACGATCCCGCGCTCACCGCGCGCATGGTGCCCAGCCTGGAACGCGCCGTCGGCAAGGATCGCGTGCTGCCGCTGGACCTCAACATGGGCGCCGAGGATTTCTCGTACTACGCGAAGGAAGTGCCCGGGTTCTTCTTCTTCGTCGGCGCCACGCCGGCGGGCAAGGACCCGGCGACCGCCCCGTCGAACCACTCGCCCGAATTCTTCCTCGACGAATCCGCGCTCGACGTCGGCCTGCGCTCGATGCTGCAGGTGGTGCTGGATTACCAGAACGGTGGCGCGCAGTGAGCCGCGTCAGGCTGTCGATGGCGCTCCTGTTCGGGGCGGCCATCGCCATGATCGGCCCGGTGGCGGCGGACAAGCGCATCGACGACCTGTCCGGCCACTACCGTGTCCGTGGCGAATGCGCGTACCGGACGGAAGACGGCGAGTACCGCGACTGCGTGGCGTGGAACACGCTGGCGCTGAAGCGGGACGCGGAGCCGGGGCGCTACCGTTATGAACTCGAAACGGCGACCTTCGCGACCACCGCGGGCGGCTGCGACCTCCGTGGTTCGCTGCAGGAAACCGTCGTCGGCGGGGAGCGCCGGCTCGTGGCCGTTCCCGACGAGGAGAACCGCTGCCCGCTGCGCTTCGTCGAGCGGTCGCGGTCGCTGGTGCTGGAAGTGGATGACACGCCCGACGCCGAAGCCGCATGCCGCAAGTTCTGCGGCTTCAACAGCAGTCTCTACAGCGATCCGTTCCCGTTGCGCTCCCGGCGTCGCCGCTGAGGTCAATCCATGTGCCAGCCGTGGCTGACCAGCAGCGACTGGCCGGTCAGCGCGTTGGTCTCGAATGCGGCGAACAGCAGGGCGACCGCGGCGACATCGGCGACGGTGGTGAACTCGCCGTCCACGGTCTCCTTCAGCATCACCTTCTTCACCACGTCCTCTTCGCTGATGCCCAGTTCCTTCGCCTGCTCGGGGATCTGCTTCTCGACCAGCGGCGTGCGCACGAAGCCCGGGCAGATGACATTCGCGCGGATGCCGTGCTTGCCGCCTTCCTTCGCCACGGTGCGACACAGGCCCAGCAGGCCGTGCTTGGCGGTGACGTAGGCGGACTTCAGCACCGACGCTTCCTTGGAGTGCACCGAGCCCATGTAGATGATCGCGCCGCCGCGGCCGGAGGCCTGCATGTGCGGCACGCAGGCGCGGGTCGTGAGGAACGCGCCGTCGAGGTGGATCGCCAGCATCTTCTTCCAGTCGGCGAACGAGAATTTCTCGATCGGGTTGACGATCTGGATGCCGGCGTTGCTCACCAGCACGTCGACGCCGCCCCAGGCCGCGACCACGGCGGCAACGCCGGCCTCGACCTGCTCCTCGCTGGTGACGTCCATCGCCACCGGCATGGCGGTGCCGCCGGCGGCGACGATCTCGTCGACGGTTTTCTGCGCATCTTCCAGCCTGAGGTCGGCGATGGCGACGCGGCCGCCGGCGCGGGCGTAGACGTGGGCGATCTCGCGGCCGATGCCGCTGGCGGCGCCGGTGACGAGGCAGACTTTCTGGTCGAGTTGCATGGGGAGGACTCCGGACGGACGAGGGAAAAGGGCCGGTCGCGCGTTGCAGGCGCAGTCACGCCGGGTGGCGCGTGCCGGCGGGGACGAGGTCGAACACGTGCACGCCGCTGCGGCGACGACTGCGCCGGCGCCAGCGCGCATCGTCGAGCGTGCGGCAGGCGTCGTCGTGGCCGGCGGTCCAGTGCTCGTGCATGGCGCGTCGCGAGAACGCGAAGTCCTTGCTCTCGCCTTCGCAAGGCCGCGTGCGGTAGATCAGGTGGACGACGTCGACGCCGCCGCCTGGGCCGCGCAGACCGGCGAGCAGGCGCGCATCCGGATCGTCGCGCAGCGCGGGCGGCAGCTTCGCCACCAGCCGCGCCGCGGCGCGCGACAGCGTCTCCAGCCGCAGTTCGAGGTCGGTGTTCATGCGTGTGCGGCTGGAGAAGCGGATGTCCTTCTCGCGCGCGCCCACGTCCAGCATCGTCTTCGGCAGATCGCCGCGTGCGGGGAAGAGGTCGATCTGGAACACCGTGCGGCGGTGGTCGCCGGGCTGGTCCATCACGTACTGCAGCGGCGTGTTCGAGACCAGCCCGCCGTCCCAGTAGTGCTCGCCGTCGATTTCCACCGGCGCGAAGCCCGGCGGCAGTGCGCCGCTGGCCAGGATGTGGCGCACGTCGATGCGCTGACGGGCGGAATCGAAATAGGTGAAGTTGCCGGTGCGCACGTTCACCGCGCCGACCGACAGCCGCATGGTCCCGGCGTTGATGCGGTCGAAGTCGACCAGCGCTTCCAGCGTGTCGCGCAGCGGTGTGGTGTCGTAGACGCTGATCGCCTGCGGTGTGCCCGGCAAGGCAAAGGCCGGCGGTGGCCAGTGCGGCACGAAGAACCCCGGCACGCCGAACACCAGGGCTTGCAGCGCGCTGGCGTTGTCGTGGGCGGCCGGCAGCAGGCGGCCCGCGTCGAACGGGCCCATCGGCAGGGGCGGGTCACGGGTCACGCGTTCCCAGAAGGTCCGCAGGCGTTCGATCCTGCGTTCCGGCGGATTGCCGGCGATCAGCGCCGCGTTGATCGCGCCGATGGAGATGCCCGCGACCCAGTCCGGCACCTCGCCGCGTGCTTCCAGCGCGGTCTGCACGCCGGCCTGGTAGGCGCCGAGCGCGCCGCCGCCCTGGAGGACCAGGATGCGTTCTTCGGAGGGGCCGGGCTTGGGCATGGCGGGTCCGTCGGGGGCGTGGCCGCCGCCATGTTGCAGCGCGGCATGGGCGCACGCTAGGCGTCATGGCCTGAACGCTGTGGAACGCCAGGCGTACGGCAGGCAATGCGCCCGGCGTGCGCGGTGCGACCGGGCGCATTGCCCGGGACGCTAGACTGTCGCGATGACGCATCCCGACATTCCGCTCGGCCGCGAGGTCGCGTATCCCGGGCAGTACGACCCGTCGCTGCTGTTCCCGATCCCGCGTGCACAGGCGCGCGGCGAGATCGGCGTCGATGCGGCGGCCTTGCCCTTCATCGGCCACGATCGCTGGCATGCCTACGAACTGAGCTGGCTCGACGCGCGCGGCAAGCCGGTGGTCGCGACCGCGACGCTTACCGTGCCGGCGACCTCGCCGCACCTGATCGAATCGAAGTCGCTGAAGCTGTACCTGAATTCGTTCAACGGCGGCCAGCGCTACGACAGCGCCGCAGTGGTGCGCGCGGTGATCGTCGCGGACCTGTCCGCCGCCGCGGGCGCGCCGGTCGACGTGACGTTCGGATTGCCGCCGTTAGCCGAAGGTGCGGACGGTGCGGAATCGATCGACGGCCTCGACATCGACATCGATCGCTACGGTCCGCCCGACGCGTCGCTGCTGTCGGCCGACGACGGGGCGATCGTCGAGGAGACGCTGCACTCGGCGCTGCTGAAGTCGAACTGCCCGGTCACCGGCCAGCCGGACTGGGCCGGCGTGCGCATCGCCTACCGCGGGCCGCGGATCGATCGCGCCGGCCTGCTGCGCTACCTCGTGTCGTTCCGCGATCATGCCGAATTCCACGAGCAATGCGTCGAGCGCGTGTTCGTCGACCTGCTGGCGCGCTGCCGGCCGCAGGCGCTGTCGGTGGAAGCGCGCTACACCCGTCGCGGTGGCCTGGACATCAATCCGTGGCGCGCGACGGCGGGCATGCCGCCGCCCGCGGCCGGGCGCGATGCCCGCCAATAGCGCGGTCGTCGTGCGCGATCCCGCGACTGATTCGCGGTACGGAAAAATACCCGGGATCGATATGGATTCTTAACAGGACGCGTGTCAATGTGGCCCCGCCATTCCGGCAGGAGCCCGTCATCATGACCACCCCCGACAAACCCGATTTTTCCAACGTGCAGTCCGGCTTCACCACCACCGAAGAAGTGATCGGTGGCAGCGGCGGCGGCGGCGGCACCGGCGAGCAGACCTACACGATCGAGAAGGGCGACACGCTGTCGGCCATCGCCAAGCGCTTCTACGGCAAGTCGAAGTACTGGCACCAGATCTACGAGGCCAACCGCGACACGATCGAGGACCCGGACCGCATCTTCCCCGACCAGGTGATCAAGCTGCCGGCGATCGACATCGACGGCGACGGTGATCTCGACGATCCGACGCTCGGCTGAGCCGGCGTCCCGCCTGCTTCGACCGGATTCCCGCAGGATTTCCATCGCCCGTTCCGAGGATTGCCCCATGACCCGCAAGACCCAGACCCCGTTCCGCAATGCCCTGTTCGTCGCCGCGATCGCCGGCGTCGCCATCGTCGGCTGCAAGAAGAAGGAAGAAGCGCCGGCCCCCGCGCCCGAACCCGTCGCCGCCGCGCCTGCGCCGGCCCCCGCGCCGCCGCCGGCCCCCGCCGCCACCGCGTCGGTGGTGTCGGTCGACCTCGGCACCGCCGTCGGCCCCGACCTCAAGCTCACCGCGTCCGGCACCACCTTCAAGCCGAAGGACACCATCTACGCCGTCATCGGCACCAACACCAGCGACCCGGCCGCCTCGGTCCCGGGCAAGCTGGGCGTGAAGTGGACCTACAACGATGCCAGTGGCCCGATCGTGATCAACCCGAACGACGCCGCCAAGGACATCAGCTTCACCGGTGCCGGTGCCAACGAGTTCCACATCAGCAAGCCGGACGGTTTCCCGGTCGGCAAGTACAAGGTGGAAGTCTCGCTCGATGGCAACGTCGTGCAGACCAAGGAATTCGACGTCGCCAAGTAATCCTGCCACGTCGTGATCCACGCGCAGGGCGCGGCTTCGGCCGCGCCCTGTGTCGTTTCCGGCATGCGGGTCCGGGCAGGCCCGGGCGCGGTCGATTACTCTATGCCGCCCTGAAAAGCGCAGGCGCCGCCATGTCCACGCCCGATTTCCTCGACGACGCCCGCCTCGAGCGCCTGTCCGAACTGCTCGACACCCGCGCCGTGCCGTTCAAGGGCTTCAACCTCGAAGCGCTGGACGGCTTCTTGTCCGCGCTCGCCGTCGGCCCCGAGGACGTGCCCGCGGAGGAATGGCACCCCGTCGTCTGGGGTGGCAAACCGCCGCGCTGGGACGGCGAGGCCGAAGCCGCCGACGTCGCCGGCCTGCTGGCCTCGCACCAGGCGATGGTGGTGCAGCGCGTGCGCCACGGCAGCGAAGACCTGCCCGACGCCTTCGCGCCGCTGCTGTGGCTGCCCGAGGATCCGTCCGAACACGAGGACGACGACCTCGACGTCGGCCGCGACTGGGCCTACGGCTTCTTCCGCGGCGTCGAACTGCGCGAGGCCGCGTGGGAAGCGTGGCTGGACGAACACGACTGGATCGACGAGATCTTCGGCATGCTCGACCGCCTCGCCAGCGGCGAAGTGCTGGGCGAGGACCCGACCGCGGAACCGACGCCGCTCGAATACCGCGAGCGCCTCGGCATCGTGATGGAACTGCCGGACATGCTCGCGGACCTGCACCACCACCGCATCGACGCCCTCACCCCGCGCACCCCGATCCGCCGCGACGCCAAACCCGAGCGCAACGATCCCTGCCCCTGCGGCAGCGGGAAGAAGTACAAGAAGTGTTGCGGGGCGTGATTGCGTCGCAATGACTGCGGCCCATGCCGCACCGTCGTCCCGGCGGAAGCCGGGATCCCGCTTCGACGATCGATGGAAACCCGGAGTCGATTCGGAGCTTTGGAGTAGCCCGGGTAAGGCCGCAGGCCGCACCCGGGAATCGCTCGTCCTTCATCCCGGGTGCGCTTCGCTTGCCCGGGCTGCTTGCTTCATGCGCCCTGCTGCGTCACCGAAGCCAATGCCTTGAAGAAGATGAATGACGCATCGCTCATGCAACCTGCTCGTACGCACTTCTCGGCCTTGAGTGGCGTTTAGGCCTCTAGATAGTTTCTTTGAATCGAATTGCGGTTAATGAGGCAAGATGGCTCGGGAATGGAGATGCCGTCAGCGTTGCGATGGCATACCACTGGCCATGCGTCCCTTGCTCTCCAAGACCTATCGCTGCGAATCCGTGGCCAGTAGTGTTGCGATATGCGTGATCAATCACGACTTGGCTGAAGCGCCGCAGGGCTGGCATCTAGGGTTCTTATAAGTCCGGTTGCTGGATACGGTGCGGTAGTGCTGACGATCTTGGTGTTGCGCCTCAGGGCGATGGGCACGTCGGCCCTATCTGAGTTGGCTATTCATAGTAGAAATCCCTCGGAAACAGAGGTCTAATCCAATGTCAAAGCCCGTTCAGGGACAGTCTTAACGCCTGCGACACAGGGGGAGTCAAATGGGAAGGCCAGCGAGGAAGCGCATCCACTACCTGCGTGCCGTCTTTGCGCAAGGGGCGCGAGGAAACATCAGGTTTGAGACCATGGTTGCGAACGCCCTTCAAACACTGCCGACTATGCAAAGAACGGAAATCACAATCGCAAGTCATGGTGTGCTTGCAATTCGCACTCGCCAACCGGGACGTGGACGATTGAAGGTTGCCATTGGTGCTGGTGCGCCGGGCGAGTCTATGAGCACAATGGGACTCAGAGTTCGTGCACAAACGGATGCCGAAGTCGCCGAAGCTCCGCCCGAGAATCGTGCGTTTAAAACTGCGGATGCCTTCTGCTTATTTAGCGGCGACGAAGTGCTGATGCTTGTCGAAGGTATGCGAGTTAGTGTTGTCGAGAATTATCTTCGTCAGCTTCTTGCGCAGGCCAATCAGCCGGCAGGGCATTCCGCGTTTGAGCTTCGTCCGGTCGGCGATCAGGACCAAGAGGCTATTCTCGCTGACGAAGGAGTGAAAGAGCTCCGATTGAGCGGTACGGCGTATCAAGCCGAAGCTGAGTTAGACCGAGTCGAGTATGGCGACACAGCCGAGAGCATCATTTTTCGACTGTGGGCTGAAACGAAGGATCGCGTTCGATCGCTGCTATCGGAGCAGCTAGAGAACGAACGCGAGCGCCAAGTCTTAGCTGAACATTGGGCTGATCTGAATATTACGACAACCATCCAGGCGAGGGGCGGCAGTCGCGCTGAGCCCGTCGTGCTGGAGTCGATGCAGAATGCCGGCCTTGAACTTGTCGAAGAGCGACCTGATAACGTGAGTGTCACTCTTGTTACCGAGAAGGGAAGCAAGATCTCGGGAAATTCCCTCGTACTTGGCAAATTTGTGAATCTTTCCAGGAACGATGAGCGCAATGATTTGCCTTGCATGGACGTATTCTTGGCTTTGGAGCAATACCAAGCCGAGTTGATTCAGCAGCGGCGTTGGCGCGGATGAAGAAGATGGGCGCGAGCAAAGTTGATTGGACCTTTGCGAGGTATCTTGCAATTTGCTTTGTCTCTGCGCTAGCGTTGGCCCCGTTATTGCAGCCTTCCTACCATGGGAAGGCCGATGCGATGACTGCACTGGTGACCGTCTTTACAGTGCTTGCAGGTTTTATGCTTGCGGTCATGGCACTGGCTGCCGATGGTCGGAACCTACGGCGTAGAAATTGGCGGCAAGATGCCTACTATCTAAAAGAAATTCGAGATCGGCTGACACGCTATCGCATAATGTTCCATCTCTATTTGTTTGTTTCGGCGCTGGCAATACTGATTTTTATCGGCCCCGCGTGGAGCGACGACGTGCAGCGGTATGCCGAATGCTTCGTCTTGTTTCTCGCAACTTTCGCTCTGCTGTGGTCATTCCGCATACCCGGTGAGATAACGAGTGCGCATATGCGTCAGCTCCAAGCGGCAATAAAGGAGCAGCGTGAAACTGAGCACGATGCAATCTTGAGTGACTCAAAAGAGACAAGCGACATCGCGTAGGGTGGGGTGAGCACAGCGAACCCCACCATCAGAGTTTCAGCCGCTGCACCCTCCGACGACAGCCGCCGTCGATTCCGTCCGCGCAGCGGTGGGGTTCGCTGCGCTCACCGCCACCCTACGACGTTGGCTTGAAACGCCGGATACGCCCGCAACGCATCCGCATCCAGCTCCCACATGCATCGCAACGAGCCCCCGCTCAGCCACCCGCCCGCGCCCTCCACGCCGCCAGCAATTCCTTCTCCCGCTCCGCCGTCAGCCCCGCCTTCAGCGGAGCGTTGCGACGCGCTTCTGGTTGCGCGTCGAACCACGCCAGCGTCGCGGCGGTGGTGTCGGCGAGGCTGCGGAAGGTCAGGCCGGCGGCGATCGCGCGGGCGTTGCTGCGGCGGTGGAAGCCGGCGGTGTCGCCGGTGCCGGGCACCCATACCGGCTGGTCGATCCACGGCGACACGCCGTGGGCGTCGAGGAACTCGGCGGACACGAACACCAGTCGCGCGCCCTGCGTGGTCGAGGCGCGGATGCCGTACAGCAGCGCGGCCATGTCCAGCGGATAGTCCGGGCCGAAGGCGTTGAAGGTGCCGTGCGTGCGCGTTTCCGCGAGCCGCACCATCCATTCGCCGAGGTCGCGCGCGTCGACGAACGTCGCCGGGTCGCGGCCGTTGCCGGGGCACAGCACGTCGCCGCCGCGGCGCAGGCGCAGCGGCCAGTAGGTGAAGCGGTCGGTCTCGTCGCCGGGGCCGACGATCAGCCCGGGCCGCAGGACCGTGGTGCGGTCGCCGAAGTGCTTGCGCGTTTCCGCTTCGGTCGCCGCCTTCAGGCCCGGATATTTGGCGAGGTCGGCGCGCAGGTCGGGCGCGGTTTCCTTGAGCGGATCGCCGTCGAACGTGGCCAGTGGCGCGGTCTCGTCCTGGCCGGGCGTCGCGTTGTCGGCGTAGGCCGAGACGCTGGACACCATCGTGTAGCCGCCGACGCAGCCCTTCAGCACCGCGGCCGCGTCGCGGATCCACACCGGCACGCTGCTCGGGTTGTCGATGCAGGCGTCCCAGCGCCGGCCCTTCGCGACTTCGGCCTTCAGCGAGGCGTAGTCATTGGTGTCGCGATCGCCGAGCAGCTGTTCGACCTGCCCCGGCCATTCCGGCTGCTTGCGGCCGCGGTTGAAGATCGTCACGCGATGCCCGCGCGCCAGCGCGTAGCGCACCTGGTGCGGGCCGATCAGGCCGGTGCCGCCGAGGATCAGCAGGTCGAGCGGCTTGTCCGCGCGCGCCACCGTCGTGGCCGTCGTCGTCGTGGCGTTCGATGTCGCCGATGCTGCGGCCCACGCGGGACCGGCGACGGCGGCGGCCCCGAGCGCGCCGAGGCGGAGGACATCGCGACGATGGATCGGCATGGGCGAAGCTCCGCGGTCGGCAGGGACGAGGCTTCGATCCTGCGCTGCGGGCACGGCGTGCTCCCGTGCCGGAAGTCAGCCGCCGGCACTGCCGCATGTCCCGCCGATCGTCGGGCTTCCCCCACTTCCCCCGACCCGCGACAATGGGCGTCTGGCCGGCGCGCCGTCGGCCACCAAGGAGACCGTTACATGGCCGATTTCACCCCCGTGGTGCCCGAAGGGGGCGCCCGGATCACCAAATCCGCGGCCGGGCTGAATGTCCCGGACCGCCCGATCATCCCCTTCATCGAAGGCGATGGCACCGGCCCGGACATCTGGCGCGCCAGCGTCCGCGTGCTCGACGCCGCCGTGGCCAAGGCCTACGGTGGCCAGCGCCAGCTGATGTGGATGGAAGTCCTCGCCGGCGAGAAGGCGTTCAACGCCACCGGCAGCTGGCTGCCCGACGCCACCGTCGACGCCTGCCGCGACTACCTGGTCAGCATCAAGGGCCCGCTGACCACGCCGGTCGGTGGCGGCATCCGCTCGCTCAACGTCGCGCTGCGCCAGATGCTGGATCTGTTCGTCTGCCTGCGCCCGGTGCGCTGGTTCGAGGGCGTGCCCTCGCCGGTGAAGAAGCCCGGCGACGTCGACATGGTGATCTTCCGCGAGAACACCGAGGACATCTACGCCGGCATCGAGTTCGAGCCGGGCACCGCCGACGCGCAGAAGGTGCTGGATTTCCTGCAGAAGGAATTCCCGAAGGGTTTCGACAAGATCCGCTTCGGCACCAAGGCCAGGACCGACGACTGGAACAAGGCGCTGGAAGGCATCGGCGCGCCGGGCCGCGACCTGCCGGTGCAGGTCGGCATCGGCATCAAGCCGGTGTCCTACCTCGGCACCGAGCGCCTGGTCCACAGCGCGATCGCCTACGCGATCGAGAACAAGCGCAAGTCGGTCACGCTGGTCCACAAGGGCAACATCATGAAGTACACCGAAGGCGCGTTCCGCGACTTCGGCTACAAGGTGGCCCGCGACTTCTTCGGTGCGGTCGAACTCGACGGCGGTCCGTGGCACGTGATCCCGGAAGGCAAGCCGGGTGCGGGCCTCGTGATCAAGGACGCCATCGCCGACGCCTTCCTGCAGCAGATCCTGCTGCGGCCGAAGGAATACGACGTGTGCGCCACGCTGAACCTCAACGGCGACTACCTGTCCGACGCGCTGGCCGCGCAGGTCGGCGGCATCGGCATCGCCCCGGGCGCCAACATCAACACCGTGACCGGTCACGGCGTGTTCGAGGCGACCCACGGCACCGCGCCGAAGTACGCCGACCTCGACAAGGTGAACCCGGGTTCGGTGATCCTGTCGGGCGAGATGATGCTGCGCTACATGGGCTGGACCGAAGCCGCCGACGCGATCATCAAGGCGATGGACGGTGCGATCGCCAGCAAGCGCGTCACCTACGACTTCGCCCGCCTGATGGACGGCGCGACCGAGGTGAAGTGCAGCGAGTTCGCGGACGAGATCATCAAGCACCTCTGATCTTTCGCGCAGTTCGCGGTAACGAAAAAGCCCGGGGAAACCCGGGCTTTTTCGTGAGGCGCCTGCCGCGGATGCACGCCACGGGAATCGAAGCGCGCCGCGGCGACGGTGCGGGCGGCGACTGCCCGGCCCCATGACTTGCGCGACTGTCCGCCGCCGCCCGGCCCCGGCATCCTGTGCCGGCGGGAAGCCCTGATCATCGTCGGGACACCCGTGCCTTCCTTCCTCGCCAGGTGTCTCGCATGTCCACGTCACGCGCGCTGCGGTCGCTTTCCGTCCTCGCCCTGTCCCTCGTCGCCCTCCATGTGTCCGCCCAGGTCGTGGATCTCGCGGAATTCGAGCGCGACATCCCCGGGCCGCGCACGCAGGTGCTGGTGCTGGGCTCGACGCATCTCTCCGGCATGCCCGACGGCTTCCGCGCCGAGCAGCTGGAACCGGTGCTCGAACGGCTGGCGCGCTACAAGCCCGACATCATCACCATCGAAGCGCTGCCCGGCGAAGCCTGCGACACGTTGCAGCGCTACGAAGCGACGTATCCGGACGTGGCGAAGGACTACTGCCGGGACACCGATGCGGCCCGCAGCGCGACGGGGCTGGACGTGCCTGCGGCCCAGGCCGAAGTGGAGAAGACGCTGGCCGCATGGCCGGCCTCGCCCACGCCCGCGCAGCGCCGGCATCTGGCCGCGCTGTTCGCCGCTGCCAACGACCGGGCATCGATGGTGGTGCAGTGGTTGCAGCTGCCCGAGGCCGAGCGCCGGCCGGGCGATGGCCTGGACGACGCGCTGGTCGCGCTGGCCGCGAAGACCGCGCAGTCGAAGAACGAGAACGTCATGATCGCAGCCGTGCTGGCGGCGCGCCTCGGCCTGCAGCGCGTGTATCCGGTCGACGATCATTCCGCCGATGCCATCCAGGCCAAGGCCGGTCCGGCGCTCGGCGAGACGATGCAGACGATCTGGTCCGCGTCGGCCGGCGCGCCGGTCCTGGTCCGGGCCAAGGCGCTGGAGGATGCCGGCGACATGCTGGCGCTCTACCGGTTCTACAACGGGGCGGAAGCGCAGCACGCGCTCATCGCATCCGATTTCGGCGCAGCGCTCCACAGCCGCGACCCGCAGCGCCATGGCCGCCAGTACGTGGCCTGGTGGGAAACCCGCAACCTGCGCATGGTCGCCAACATCCGCGAAGCGATCGGCAACCGGCCCGGCGCCCGCGTGCTGTCGATCGTCGGCGCCTCGCACAAGTCGTATTTCGATGCCTACCTCGGCCTGATGCACGACATCGACGTGGTCGATGTCGCACCGTGGCTGCGCTGACGCGGACGTCGTCATCGCGACGTGTCCTGCGACGCCCGGCCCATGGCCGGGCGTCGTGCGTTCGGGCGCGACGCGCGCGTGCACCCGCGCTCAGCCGACGAAGATCAGCCGGCGAAGAAAGGCCGCGGCCTGCGGAGCAAGCGCGATGCCGCCCACGCGCAGGCGGCGAGCGCAAGGCCGGTGCCCGTGACCGACGCGACGACACCCACTTCCCCGGCCGCATGCAGCGGCCACAGGACAGCGCTGTATCCGAGGATGCCGGCCGCGACGATCTGCGGCGGCCAATCGGCGAGGCGCGGGTCCGCGAGCACCGCGCAGACGTACGCGAGCAGCCACGCGGTCCCCGCGATCATCATGATCGCCGCCGGGACGAACAGCGTCGCGCCACCCGCCAGTCGGACGAACAGCAGGAACAGCCCGAGGGCGGCGGACAGCAGGCCGGCGTCCAGCAGGATCGGCTTCGCCAGGGCCGGCAACAGCAGGGACTGCATGCGAGCGTTGCCGCCCCAGGCCGGCAGCAGGCCGAGTTCGGCGCTCTCCGATCCCGACGCGAGGTCCTGCGCGCGTTCCAGGTACATCACCGTGCGCTCGATCAGCAGGACGGCGATCGGCAACACGAGGGCGATCATGATGGCGATCGCCGCCGAACCCTCGTTCCATCTGCCCCAGTAAAAGACCGGCAGCAGCAGGAGCAGTTTCCTCATCAGGCCTTCCGGCGCGAACCGGAAGCCGTCGCTCTCCGCGAAGGGAGGTCCCAGGCACGCGCGCAGCGCGGGCAGGCGCTGCGTCTCCCGCGGCGGCGCGTAACCGCCGGACAGCAGGGAATGCCGGCGCTGTCGCGGCAGCCACCCGCTGTCGTCCTCCGCGCCCAGCAAGGCGCCGCTTTCCCCGGGGATCCGCCGGCGTCGGTACACCACGTCTTCCAGCACGGAGAGGAATGCCCGTCCCTCCTTCGCCCGCGGCGCATGCAGCCCGCCGCTGACCGCCACCGACACCCACAGGGCGATGCAGGCCGGGGCAAGGAAATAATGGAAGACGAACATGACGCGGCCGAACGACGCCTCCGGCAGGGAGACGAAGGCCGCCAGCGGAAGCAGCAGGACGACGATGCCCGTGACGACACCCCTGCGCGGGCGGGTTTTCGAGACGATCGCCTCGTAAACCATCCCCGCCGCCATCAGCGTCGACAGGAGCAGCAGGATGCGGGGGTACTGCGACCTGAGCGGGAGGTGGTGCCAGTCCTGTCCGGAGATGTGGACGAGCGTCGGAATCGTCAGCAGGAACAGCACGAAGAGCTGGTGTTCGAGCGGGATCGCCCACAGCAGGACGACGCTCATCGCCAGCGCGCAGTAGAGGATCCCGGCCACCACCGGTACGCCACCGGTGGCCTCCGCGATGCTCCAGGTCGCGGCGAAACCGCCGATGCCCAGCAGCGCCAATGCCAGCGCGCCCCGGGTGCGGATGGACGGCAGTCCTTCGCGGTAGGCGCCCGACATCAGCAGCACCAGTTTCGGCCAGCAGATGCACAGCGGCAGCAGGCCGAGGATCGCCGCGCGGATCGTCCACGACATCGGCAGCAGCGGGATGGCCGCAAGCGCGAGCAGGAAGCCGAGGCCGATCGCGCTCCCGGGCAGGCTCGCCCAGAGCAGTGACGGCAGCCACGGCCGGAAACGCCGGATGGGCGGCGGTGCGTGCGTCGACGTCGGCGCCGTCATTGCGAGATCTCGACGAAAAGGTCTTCGAGCGACACCCGATCGCTGCGTACGCCGGGGGCGTCGAGCAGCGCGGGCCGCGGCGCGCCCGGCTCGGGCAACAGGAACAGGCTCGCGCTGCCGTCCTCGCGTGGGCGGTACGCGATCTTCCCGGGGATCGTGCGATCGAGGTTCGCGGCGATCTCCGCCGGCAGGTGCACGCGCAGGTGCCGCTCCTTCAGCGCGTCGAGTTCCGCGTGCAGCACGATGCGGCCCTCGTGCAGGACGGCCACGTGCGACGCCACGCGCTCCAGGTCCGAGACGATGTGGGTGGAGAACAGCACCGTGCAGCCGGATTCGCTGCCGCGCTCGACGATGTCCCGCAGCAGCTCGCGGCGCGCGACCGGATCCAGCGACGCGGCCGGTTCGTCCAGCACCAGCAGGTCCGGCCGCGTGGCCAGCGCGCGCGCGATCGCCACGTGCTGGCGTTCGCCGGGCGAGAGACGGCTCAGCGGCACCCGCGCCGGCAGGCGGGCCCGGGCGAGGAACTCGCGGATGTACGCGTCGTCCCATTCCGGATAGAAGCGCCCGACGAAATCCAGCATCTGCGGTGGCGTCATCCAGCCCATCGCTTCGGCATCCTGCGGGACGTAGCCCAGCCGCTGCTTGATGTCGTCGCCGAGCCGGTCCGCGGACCGACCCCAGACCTGCGCGGTCCCGCCATCGGGCATGAGCAGCCCGAGCAGGCAGCGGATCAGGGTGCTCTTGCCCGCGCCGTTGCGTCCGATCAGGCCGAGTACCTGGCCGGGCTCGACCGTCAGCGAGACGTTCGCCAGGACGTCGCGGCTGCCGTAGGCCTTCCGCAGGCGTTCGGTGCGGATCGGCGGGGCGGTGATGCTGATCGCGGCGTGGCTCATCGGGAATCCTCCTCCATGGTGCGACGAAGCCGGTCCAGCACGGAATCCGGCGAGAGTTCGAGTTCGCGCGCCTGCCGCGCGAGGGCGGTCAGTGCGGGCGCCAGCAGCGCCCAGCGGGCGTCGTCGTCGGCGTCCTGCGTGCGCGCCGCCACCGCCATGCCCTTGCCGCGTAGGCGTTCCAGCACGCCTTCGGCTTCGAGCTGGCTGTAGGCCTTGGACACGGTCATCGGATTGATCGCGTAGGTCGCCGCCACGTCCCGCACCGACGGCAGCACCGTGCCGGCCGCCAGCTGCCCGCCGGCGACCAGGCGCCGGATCTGGTCGCCGATCTGGCGGTAGATCGGCTCCGGCGACTGGGGCTGGATGTGGAGGATGACTGTGTCCATGTGTATTACTACAACAATACACATGGCGCGCGTCAAGCATGAGGGATGGCAGGGGTCCCGGCCCCGGCCGGACCGGTCACGCCGCCCGGGCCGTGCGGGATGCGGGCAAGCCGTCGCGGCCTGCACGCGGGCAAGGGTTCGGGTGTGATGCCTTAAGGTGGAGGACCCGGAACGGCCCGAAGGCGTCGATGGAAGCGCAGCAATTCCTGTTCCTCGTGATCCTGTTCGCCTCGCTGGTGTTGTTCGTCAGCGAGAAGCTGCGCGTGGACCTCGTGGCGATGCTGACCCTGCTGGCGCTGACGCTGACCGGCATTCTCGATGCGAAGCAGGCGCTGTCGGGCTTCTCCAGCGAGCCGGCGATCATCGTCGCGACGGTGTTCGTGCTGTCGGCGGGCCTGTCGGCGACCGGCATCACCGATCGCATCGGCGCCGGCATCGCGCGCGCGGCCGGCCGCAGCGAATGGCGCACGATCGCGGTGGTCATGCCGGCCACCGCGGCGCTCGCGGCGTTCACGCACCACGTGATGGTCACGGCGATGATGCTGCCGATCCTGATGCGGCTGGCACGAGAGCAGAAGCTCGCCGCCTCGCGCGTGCTGATGCCGATGTCGCTGGCGGCCTCGCTGGGCACCACGCTGACGCTGATCAGCGCGCCCGCGTTCCTGCTCGCCAACGATCTGCTCAAGCGCGACGGGCAACCGGCGCTGGACATCTTCGCGATCACGCCGATCGGCGTGTCGCTGGTGCTGCTGGGCACCGCGTACATGCTGCTGATGCGCTGGCTGGTGCCCAAGCGCAGCGGCGAGACTGGCCAGCCGGACTATTTCCGGCTGGAGCATTACTACACCGAACTGGTGGTGGAAGCCGCATCGCCGTGGATCGGCAAGTCGCGCGCGGCGCTGGAAAAGGCGTTCGCCGACCGCCTGCAGGTGCTGGAACTGGCGCGCCCGGACACGCACTGGCATCGCCCGCCGGACGACGTCCCGCTCGACGCCGGCGACGTGCTGCTGGTGCGTGCCTCGCCCGACGAGATCGCATCGATCGCGCACGAGCCGGGGCTGGCGCTGCATGCCGTGGCGAAATACGGCGAACGCACGGAGCAGGAAGCCGGCACCAAACCCGTGAGCGACGAGCAACTGGTGCAGGCGATGGTCGCGCCGCGTTCGGAATTCATCGGCCGCAGCGTGGCCAGCATCGACTTCATGCGCAATCTCGGTGTGGCGGTCGTCGGCCTGTGGCGCAAGGAAGGCTGGCTGCGCGGCGTGCTGTCCGACACGCCGTTGCAGGAAGGCGACCTGCTGGTGTTGTGGGGCCGTCCGCAGGCGCTCGAACCGCTGGCCTCGCACCACGGCTTCCTGATGCTGATGCCCTTCGGCGGGCAGCAGAAGAGCCGCCGGCGCGCGCCGATGGCGCTGCTGATCATGGTCGCGGCCATCGTCGCCTCCGCGACCGAACTGTTGCAGCCGCAGATCGCCTTCCTCGCCGGTGCGATGGCGATGGTGCTCACCCGCTGCGTCGGCGTGGAGCAGGCGTACCGCGAGATCGACGTGCGCATCTACGTGATGATCGCCGGCGTGATCCCGCTGGGCATGGCGATGGAGCGCACCGGCACGGCGGCGCTGTTCGCCTCGCTGCTGCTGGACCACGCGGCGCAGTGGTCGCCGCTGGCGCTGCTGCTGGTGATGTTCGCGGCGGCGGGGCTGCTCACGCAGATCCTGTCCGATGCCGCGACCACCGTGCTGCTCAGCCCGATCGCGGTGGCGCTGGCCCACGGGCTGGGGCTGCCGCCGACGCCGTTCGTGGTGTGCACGGCGATGGGCGCGGTGGCGTCGTTCCTCACGCCGATCGGCCACCACGGCAACCTGCTGATCCTCAATCCCGGCCGCTACACGTTCGGCGACTTCCTGCGGATCGGCATTCCGCTGACGCTGTTGATCGCCTTCGTCAGCGCCTGGCTGTCGCGCTGGCTGTGGCTCGGCGGCCCGCTGCTGCCGGCGTGACCAGGCGGATCGTTGCTCACGAAAAAAGCCCGGCATTCGCCGGGCTTTTCTTTCGCTTTCGGTAGAGCGGCCTTCAGGCCGCTGCTTTCTGAAAATCCCTGTGGAAAAGCAGCGGCCTGAAGGCCGCTCTACCGAGCAGGTCGATCAGGACGAGATCGCCAGCTTCTCCTGCCGGTAGCGCCAGATCGCGGCCAGCCACAGCGCGCCGGCCAGCGCGAAGGCGCAGACGAGGTAGATCGCCCACTGTTCCATCGACGCCGCTTCGCCGCGGGTCGCCTTCACCAGCATCTGGTTCTGCGACAGGAACGGCACCGCGTACTGCCACAGGTCCTGGTCCTTCAGCGGATACGCCATCAGCGCGTAGCCGGGCAGCATCGGCATGAACATCAGCCAGACCATGTGGCTCTGCGCTTCCTTCATGCTCTTCGCGCCGGCGGAGATGAAGGTCAGCAGCGCGGTGCCGATCAGCACCAGCGGCGCCAGCACCAGCAGCATCCGCCCGATCGCCGGGAACGACACGTCCAGTGACGAGGCCATCGCGGTGTGCGCCATCGCCGCGCTGAGCTTGAACGACAGCAGGGTCAGCACGACGCTGCTGATGCCGATCAGCCCGGCCGCGGCCATCTTGCCGGTGACCAGCGTGCCGCGCGGCGCGGGCGTGGCCAGCAGCGGTTCCAGCGACTGGCGCTCGCGTTCGCCGGCGGTGACGTCCATCGTGAGGTTGGCGCCGCCCATGAACGCGAACAGGGTGAGGATCAGCGGCAGGATCACCGACATCAGCCGGCCCTGCTTGGCCTCGGGCGTGGCCACGTCGCGCTGGGTGACGGCGACCGGCGTGCCCACCAGCGGGCTGACGCCGCGCGCCACCAGCCGCAGCGCGCCGACCTGGCGGCCGTAGCCTTCCAGCGCGCTGCGCAGGCGCTGGATCGGCACGTCGGTGTTCGTGCGCGTGGTGTCGGCGACGATCTCGACCTTGGCCGGCTTGCCCGCGCGCCACTGCTCGGCGAAATCGGGCGAGATCACCAGCGCGACGTCCTCGCTCTGGTTGCGGATCGCGGCCACCAGGTCCTTCGGCGGCGTCTTCGGGTGGATGTCCAGCGTGCCGAGGAATTCGATCAGGTTCGGCGCGTACTGCGCGCCGACGACCGGGATCTCCAGCGGTTTCTCCAACTGCGTGCTGACCCGCGATTCCATCAGCTTGCCCATGCCCAGCATCAGCAGCGGATACATCAGCGGGCCCAGCAGCAGCGCCATCAGGAACGTGCGCCGGTCGCGGACGAAGTCGCGCAGTTCCTTGCGGAACACGGCGAGGAAGGTGGCGAAGGACGAGGGTTTCATGCGTGCAGGCCCTCCTCCGAGCCGATCAGCTGGACGAAGGCGTCCTCGAGGTTGTCGTGGCCGGCGCGCGCACGCAGTTCGTCGGGCGTGCCGTCGGCCTTCACTTCGCCGGCGGCGATCACCACGATGCGATCGCACAGCGCGGCGACCTCCTGCATGATGTGGCTGGAGAAGATCACGCAGCGCCCCTCGGCGCGCAGCTGGCGCAGGAATTCGCGCAGGCCGCGGGTGGTCATCACGTCGAGGCCGTTGGTCGGCTCGTCGAGGATCACGTTGCGCGGGTCGTGCACCAGCGCCCGCGCGATCGCGGTCTTGGTGCGCTGGCCCTGCGAGAAGCCTTCGGTGCGGCGGTCGAGGAAGTCCTCCATGCCCAGCGTCGCCGCCATCGCCGCGGTGCGTTCGGCGATCGTCTTCGCGTCCAGCCCGTGCAGCTCGCCGAAGTAGGCGATGTTCTCGCGCGCGGTCAGGCGCTTGTACACGCCGCGCGCATCCGGCAGCACGCCCAGCCGGCGACGCACCGCGGTGGCGTCCTTCGCCACGTCGATGCCGTCCACCGTCACCCCGCCCTGGTCGGGCGACATCAGCGTGTAGAGCATGCGCAGCGTGGTGGTCTTGCCCGCGCCGTTGGGGCCGAGCAGGCCGGTGATCTCGCCGTCGCGCGCCTCGAAACTCACGCCGCGCACGGCCTGGACCAGACCGGTCTTGGTCTTGAACGATTTGTGCAGGTTCTGGACCTGGATCATGACTGCCTCTGGATTTCGAAAAGGGAGCGCGGCGCCGTTCGCAAGGGGTTCGCGGCGGACAGGACCGGCATGGCGACCGGTGCGATGGCATCGAACGCAGTGACTGGCAATGCCCCCCGAGTCGGGGGAGCGCGACGCGCAGCGGCGCGAGGGGGTTGGAGGTACGTCGGCGTCACCGGGCCGACGGTCGTGCAGGCGCGACGAGGCACGTCAAGGCTCCCAACCGTAGTTGCCCGCGAACGGCGGCGACGGCTTCAGCCGCTTGAGGCAGCCGGCGTCCAGCGACTTCGCATCGGCCTTCTCCACGAACTGCGCGACCAGCTTCGGCATGCAGCCGGTGGCAATGACGTTGTGGCCCTGGCCCGGCGCCAGCAGGTGGCGACCGTTCGGCAGCGTCTTCACCACCGCCTCGCCGTAGCGCGGCGGGGTCACCGGATCGTATTCGCCGCTCATCGCCAGCAGCGGCACGTCGCCAGCCAGCGGCTTGCGGAAATCGGCCGCGCGCTTGCCCTTCGGCCAGACCGCGCACTGCGCCTGCTGGAACGCGACGAACTCGTTGCCGATCACGGTGTTCGCGTCCTTCGGGTCGA
Source organism: Lysobacter sp. DMC104 (assembly GCF_056313665.1). NCBI lineage: Bacteria > Pseudomonadati > Pseudomonadota > Gammaproteobacteria > Lysobacterales > Lysobacteraceae > Lysobacter > Lysobacter sp. DMC104. The sequence continues at coordinate 273,458 of NZ_JBQUZW010000005.1, forward strand.
CCGCGATCTCCGGATCCTCGGTGCAGATCACCGACAGCTCCATGCCGTGCATCATCGCCTCCGACACGTCGCCGTAGACCATCCGCGACTGCGCCAGCAGGCTTTCGTAGCGGCCTTCCGATGCCTCGTGCACGATCCACGGCAGGATCGACGCCGCCTGCGGCTGGTAGGCGTACATGCGCAGCAGGATCGCGAGGTGGCCGTAGGTGGGCGCTTCCTCGCGCCAGTCACCGCTGGTGGGATCGCGGTAGCGCACCGGCGCCAGGCCGCCGGCCTTCAGCCGCTCGCGCAGCGTCTTCATCGTCGCGGCCGGGTCGCCGAGGTGGTCGCGGCAGGCCGGCTCGGCACGGCAGCGCGCGAACTGCGTCGCCAGTGCGGCGTCGAGGTTGCGCGCGTGCTCCTGGCCCAGCACCAGCGAGTTGGGCACCACCGAATCCAGCACCACCGTGCGCGTATGCGCCGGGAAATGCATCGCGTACTGCTGCGCGACACGGGTGCCGTAGGAAATGCCGATGAGGTTGAGCTTGTCCGCACCCACTGCCGCACGCAGCGCGTCGAGGTCGCGGATGTGATCGGCGGTGCCGTAGTAACGCAGGTCGGAGGTCTTCGAGAGCGTGTCGCGGCAACGTTCGGCGAAGGCGCGGGCGCTGTCCGGCGAATCGTCGTTCTCCTCGGTCACGGCGTTGCGGCCTTCGCTGTTGCGGCATTCCAGCGGATGCGAACCGCCGGTGCCACGCGCGTCGACCAGCAGGATGTTGCGCGAGTTGCGCAGGTCCGACAGCGCGTCGTCGAGCATCGGATAGCTGTCGAGGATCGACTGCCCCGGGCCGCCGGCGATGATCACCACCGGATCGGGCTGCGCCTGCTTCTTCGCCGGGATCATCGCCACCGCCAGCGTGATCTTGCGGCCTGCCGGCGCGTCGTGGTTCTCCGGCACGTCGTACTTCGCGCATTCGGCCTCGACCGCGCGGCCGAACTCGCCGCCCAGCGCGCAGGGCTTGAACACGACGCTGCCGTAGCGCAGGTCGCCGCGGGCGTCGGTATGCGGTGCCGACTTCGGGGCCGCCGCGTCCTGGCCGCTGCAGGCGGCGAGCGACAGGGCGAGCAGGGACGGCAACAGGGGTCTGGTCATGGACGGACTCTCGGGCGGGGCCGGCCGGTACGGGCGCGGCGAAACAACGGGGATGCCGACCAGGACGCGGCGGCGCGCCGAATGTGACCGGCTCGCGTGACGGGGGCAAGGCCCGGAGGTGGGGTGCCGGGGCTGGTCCGCGGCAACGGGACGCCGGCCGCGACGCGGCGGCGTGCGGTTCCGGGCAGGGGATCGATGGGGACAGCAGGCGCGGCCGGCGTGCGGCCGCGCTGCGTCGTCACTTGCTGCTGACGTACTTCTCGCGGCGCACGTGCGCCACCGGCAGCCCGTGGTGCTTCAGCGCCTCGAAGCAGGCGTCGACCATGTGCGGGTTGCCGCAGAGATAGGCGATGTCGGTTTCGCCGTCGGGCACGAACTCGGCCAGCTGGTCCTGCACGTAGCCCTTGCGCACGTCGGCGTGCGCGTGCGGCGAGCCGGCTTCCGGCAGTTCGCGCGAGAAGCAGGGCACGAAGCGGAAGTTCGGGTGCGCATTGGCGAAGGCGCGGAACTCGTCGCCGTACAGCAGCTCGACCGGCGTGCGCGCGCCGAACAGCAGCACCACCTGGATGTCGTGCTTGGCGATGCGTGCGGCGATCTGCGGCAGCATTGCCCGGTACGGCGTCACGCCGGTGCCGGTCGCGATCAGCAGATAGCGGCGGTTGGTGTCGTTGGGCAGCAGGCAGAAGCGGCCATACGGACCGCTGGCATTGATGCTGCCGCCGATCTCCAGGCCCTCGAACAGCGCCGTCGCGGCGCCGCCGGGCACGTAGCTGACCGCGATCTCCACCGTGCTGTCGGGCGAAGGGGCGTGGTCGTGCTGGGTCGCCAGCGAATAGCTGCGCTTGGTCGCGGTGCCGTCGGCGTAAGTGAAGTGCACCTGCAGGAACTGGCCGGGGACGTAGTCCAGCGACTGTCCATCGTCGCGGACGAAGCTGAGGTGGGCCACGGTCGGCGCCAGCATGCGGCGGCCGACGAGCTTGAGCGGGAAGTGGGCGGACACGAAGCGAAACCGTCCTTTGGAGAAGCGCGTTGGAATGGAGTGTTGTCCGGCCGCTCCGGGCCGGCGCCCTATACTACCCGTTCCGCCGCGCGCCACCTCCCGCACGACCGCCGCGGCCCCAGGAACCCGCCATGACCGCCGATCCCAGCCCTTCCGGCGCGCCGACCGCGCCTGCCCTCGCCGTCCGTGACCTGCGCAAGACCTACGACAACGGCGTCGAGGCGCTGAAGGGCGTGTCCCTCGACGTCGCCCCCGGTGACTTCCACGCCCTGCTCGGCCCCAACGGCGCCGGCAAGTCCACCCTGATCGGCATCGTCAGCTCGCTGGTCAACAAGACCGCCGGCGAGGTCCGGATCTTCGGACAGGACATCACCGCCGACCGTGACGCCGCGATGCGCCTGATCGGCCTGGTGCCGCAGGAAATCAACTTCAACATGTTCGAGAAGCCGTTCGACATCTGCGTGAACTACGCCGGCTTCTACGGCGTGCCGCGCGCGGAGGCGATGGTGCGGGCCGAGCAGGTGCTGAAGGAGGCGCAGCTCTGGGACAAGGCCGACAAGATGAGTCGCACCCTGTCCGGCGGCATGAAGCGGCGCCTGATGATCGCCCGGGCGATGATGACCTCCCCGAAGCTGCTGATTCTCGACGAGCCTACCGCCGGCGTCGACATCGAGATCCGCCGCGGCATGTGGAAGACGCTCAAGGAGATCAACGCGGCCGGGACGACCATCATCCTCACCACGCACTACCTGGAAGAAGCCGAACACCTGTGCCGGCACCTGGCGATCATCGACAAGGGCCGGATCGTCGAGCAGGGCCCGATGAAGGCGCTGCTGGCCAAGCTCGACGTCGAAGGCTTCCTGCTCGACATCGACGGGGCGTTGCCGGCGATATTGCCGGTGATTCCCGGCGCCACCCTCGTCGCCGAGGACGCGCAGACCCTCGACCTGGAGATGCCGCGGGCGATGGACCTCAACGGCGTGTTCGTCGCGCTGGATGCTGCCGGCATCCGCGTCCGCTCGATGCGCACCAAGACCAACCGGCTGGAAGAGTTGTTCGTGCGCCTGACCGGCCAGCAGGAGGTGGCGGCATGAGCCAGACCCTCGGCCAGCGCCACCGCACCGCGCTCTACACCATCGTCCGCCGCGAGGTCATGCGCATCCTGCGCATCTGGGGCCAGACCCTGGTGCCGCCGGCGATCACCATGACCCTCTACTTCCTGATCTTCGGCGGCCTGATCGGCTCGCGCGTGGGCCAGATGGACGGTATCCGCTACATGGACTTCATCGTCCCCGGCCTGGTGATGATGAGCGTGATCCAGAACAGCTACGGCAACATCTCGTCGAGCTTCTTCGGCGCCAAGTTCGGCCGCCACGTCGAGGAGCTGCTGGTCAGCCCGATGCCGTCGTGGGTGATCCTCGGCGGCTACGTCGCCGGCGCGGTGCTGCGCGGCCTGATGGTGGGCGCGATCGTGCTCTGCATCGCGATGCTGTTCACCCACGTGCGCGTTCCGCACCCGCTGGTGACGTTCACCACCGTGCTGCTGGGCGCGACGATCTTCTCGCTCGCCGGCTTCGTCAACGCGGTGTACGCGAAGAAGTTCGACGACATCGCGATCGTGCCGACCTTCATCCTCACGCCACTCACCTATCTCGGCGGCGTGTTCTATTCGGTGAAGCTGCTTCCCGGCTGGGCCGAGGCCGCGACCCACCTCAACCCGATCTTCTACATGGTCAACGCCTTCCGCTACGGCCTGCTGGGCGTGTCCGACGTGCCGCTGTGGGTGGCCTTCGCGCTGATGCTGGGCTTCGTCGTCGTGCTGGGCGGCATCGGTCTGTGGCTGTTGAAGCGCGGCGTTGGCCTGCGCAGTTGAGTCTGCAGTGCAGATGAAGACCGTCAGGCGGGATGCATGATTCGCTGTTGACGAAATCCGAATAACCCCCCATCATGTAAGACCTCCTCGGGCACGGCGAACGCCGCGACCGACGAAAGAAAAACGCAGCAGGGTGTTGACGGCAACGGAAACCACCCTATAATGTGCGGCTCCCTCGGACGCTTCGGCGGCGGCGGGAAAGAGGCAAAAAAGGATGAGGCGCTGAGGCCGATTCCGAAGTTCTTTGACAGTGTGCGCAGGTGACTTGTGC